>DRHN01000193.1 GCA_011049595.1 Spirochaetota bacterium
ACCTCGTCAACCGCAGGTTTGTCTAAATATTTAAGTGAATTAATAGCCAGCCACGAGTAGGGGTCTTTGTCATACCAGCGCCTTTTTTCTGTCAATGGAAATTCCATAACATGCTTTTCCACCAAATCGCTGTCATAATTCATTAATATATCTTTGATATCATTAAAAATTGTATCCTGGTTCGCTTTATCGGAAAATTTTAATAATTGCAGAAAGGCTTTCAATTCCGGGTTGTTATCATACCACCTGTTCCCACTATTATCTTTCATAACTTTCTATCCTGTATTAATATACTACAAGTATATAATGTAAATTATATAGTTTCCATACGTTTTTAGGATAACTGACTTTATTTCAGCTGTACACGCTGAGTGGAAAGGAGCGACAAATGGGATTTACCTGCGGTATAATCGGACTACCGAACGTGGGGAAATCAACAATATTTAACGCTCTGTCAAACGCCGGGGCAGAAATGGCAAATTACCCCTTTTGCACGGTAGAGCCCAACAGGGGTATTGTAACTGTGCCCGATGATCGTCTTGTAGAAATAGCTGCCCTGTTAAAAAAAGAAAATCCGGTACCTACCCGTATAGAGTTTATTGATGTGGCCGGTCTTGTAAAAGGCGCGTCAAAAGGAGAAGGTCTCGGCAACAAGTTTTTGAGCCATATCAGGACAGTGGACGCGACAATGCATGTAGTCCGCTGTTTCCACAGTGAAGATGTCGCTCATGTCACCGGCGATGTTGACCCGCTGAGGGATATAGATATCATCAAAACAGAGCTGATCTTCTCGGACATAGATACTCTTGAAAGAGCAAAAGGTAAACTTTCCAAGTTAGCGGGCTCCGGTGAAAAAGCTACCAGGGCAAAAATAACTGTTCTGGAGAAATGCACCGATTTTCTTTATGGAGGTGATACTTTGTTAAATATGGATCTCCATGAGGATGAAAAAATATTTTTAAAGGAGTTTGGGCTTCTTGCGCTGAAGCCTGTTTTGTACTGCGCGAATGTAGATGAGGGGAGGAGGTTTTCGGACGAAATTAAGGAGCTGGAAGATTTTGCCCGGAAAGAGGGCACTGAATTGTTGATCATACAGGGTAAGCTGGAAGAGGAGATTTCAGAAATGTCACCTGAAGAAAAAAAGGAGTATCTGGTAGAAATGGGTGTTGGTGAATCGGGTCTGAACCGGCTGATCAAATCTTCGTACAGAATGCTTGGCCTCATCACATTCTACACTGCAGCCACACAGCTTCAGGCATGGACCGTCAAATTTGGTACTTCAGCCGTCAAAGCGGCCGGAAAAATACACACGGATTTTGAGAGAGGGTTCATCCGTGCCGAAGTGTTCGGCTACCGGGATCTGGTTGCGGCAGGCTCTGAGCACCATGTGAGGGAGGGGGGGGAACTCAGATCCGAGGGTAAAGAGTATATTGTAAAGGATGGAGATATTATCCGGTTCCTTTTTAATGTATAAGAGGAGTGGTAAAGATTTTTGAAGGTTTTTATTTACAAATGTGGAAATTAAGAAAAAAAAACATTAATATTTAAGTAAGTCCAACAGATAGACGACATTATTTACTAAAAAAAGTGTGTTATCAGATAAAGTATCGGATCCACGAAAAGGAAAAGTAATAACAAGCACTGTATTTATGCCGTACACGATAGTACCTAAATAAAATATCAATTTCCTTGTTTTTTTGGCAAGGAAATGATAAAAATCAAGAATGTGGCTTGTCCGGGTTAGGGCATTAAAAGTGTAAACTGCTGAAGGAAAATGCTATGAGGAGGGTTTTATGATAGGTCTCTATTTTGGTCTTGCGTCCAGTATTATAGCGATAATCGTCGTCCTTTTCTTAATTAAATCTGTCGTCTCGAAAGAGGAGGGAAGTGATGTAATGAAGAAGATCGCCGGTCAAATTCGGCTTGGGGCGTCGGCTTTTCTAAAAAGGGAATATCTATATATCGCGGTCGTTGTTGCGGTTATAGCAGTTGCTATGCTGCTTGCCGGAAAGTATTTCGGGTATAAATCTGCCGTGTCTTTTGTCTGGGGTGCAGCGGTCTCGGCATCCGCCGGATTTATCGGTATGACAATTGCGACACGCGCAAATGTCCGTACAACACATGCGGCGGACAAAGCCGGAATGCAAGGTGCTTTGGGTGTTGCTATATCCGGCGGCGCGGTAATGGGTTTATCAGTGGTGGGTATTTCCCTTTTTGGTCTTATCGCGCTTATTGCCGGGTTTCATCTTTTTTCAGAAACTGACCCTGCGAATTTTTTAAAAACACTCAGTATGATAAACAGCTACGCCATGGGAGCCAGCTTATTTGCTCTTTTTGCCAGAGCCGGAGGCGGTATATTCACAAAAGGAGCTGACATGGGTGCGGACCTGGTTGGCAAAGTGGAGGCCGGTATTCCTGAGGACGATCCAAGAAATCCTGCGGTAATTGCGGACAATGTCGGCGATAATGTAGGTGATGTTGCGGGGTTGGGAGCAGACCTTCTTGAATCCTATGTTGAATCGATCATTGCCAGCATGGTTCTGGCAGTGTCTACTGTTTCTTACGGTGTGATGGAAGTCAGTGTGCAGAATCTCCCTATTGTTAAAAGTATTGTGCAGGTAGTGCTCATGATAGCTGCAGCGGGAATTATTTCATCAATCATTGGTGTTATGTTTGTAAAAATTGCCGCACGGAAAAACCCGCAATCAGCGCTTTTGGGAGGCACCTATGTCGCTGCCGCGCTTACGATTGGGCTGGCCGCTGTAATAATCGCTGTGATGGGTGTGGATTTTGGTGCAAAACCGTTCAGTAAATGGGGGTTGTTCTGGAGCCTGATCTCGGGAATCAGTTCCGGTATTCTCATAGGTTTTGTCAGTGAATATTACACCTCGAGCAACTTCAGTCCTGTAAAGAAATTAGCTAAGCAATGTGAAACAGGCCCGGCTATCGGTGTGGTTGGGGGGATATCGCTGGGATTAAAAAGCGTTTTTATTCCTGTGATCGTACTTGTGTTCGCGATCATTATTTCCCACAGCAGCGCGGGGATGCTGGGTATCGGCATAGCCTCTTTCGGGATGCTTGTTACAACAGGTATGATCGTTTCTGTAGACAGCTATGGACCTATCGCCGATAACGCCGGGGGTATCGCCGAGATGGCAGGTCTGCCCGAACGTGTACGGGATGTTACCGACAAGCTGGACTCTGTGGGGAATACTACGGCAGCGATCGGGAAAGGTTTTGCTATCGGCTCGGCAGCATTCGCTGCGATCGGACTGCTTGCGGCTTATATCGTTTCTTCGGGTATTAGTGAAGGAATGCTGGCGCTGTCTTCAATGAAAGTTATAGCCGGCTTACTTATCGGCGGCATGCTTCCGTTTCTGGTATCGTCCATGCTGTTTGATGCCACGCAGAAGGAAGCATTTAAAATGGTAGAGGAAGTCAGGAGGCAGTTCAGAGAGATTAAGGGGCTTATGGAAGGGAAGGCGGATCCCGATTCAGCGACCTGTGTTGATATCGCGACTAAAAGTGCATTGAAAGGAATGATGGTACCGGGGACTATTGCGATCCTTTCGCCACTTGTCATAGGTATGATATTCGGGCCTGTAACACTTGCAGGATTTCTTATCGGGGCGATCGTTGCAGGAATTATCATAGGGATCCAGTACGCCAACTCAGGGGGCGGTATGGATAACGCGAAAAAATATATCGAAGAGGGGAATTTCGGTGGTAAAGGATCCGAAGCACACAAAGCGGCTGTAGTTGGAGACACAGTTGGAGATCCAATGAAAGACACAGTAGGCCCTTCAATCAACATTTTAATAAAGCTCATGAGTGTCATCTCTCTTGTGCTTGTGCCCTTTATCCGTGAAATCAACGGTTTGATCTGGAAACTGTTCTGACCTTCTCCGGTAAATATAATTAGTTCTTGGTGAATAATTTATATTTTTTAATGATTTAAGTAGCTTCAATATTATTAACTTATTGAATATAAAGAGTTAAATAGAACCAATTATTGAATTGGTGATTTAATCACCAAGAACTAAATGGGAAAAACATGAATCTTTTCAGAATTGTGCTATAATTGTATTTGGACTGCGGTTGAATCAAAATGAGATATACGGAACCTCGTGAAAAATATCCTTTTCATAAATTATGAAAAAAAACAGCTTTTTGGTGTAAGAGAAATCCTGAAAAAAAACGGATTTTCAAATATCCGGCTGATTCTTTGCAGAGATGTGAAGTTTGCCCGGGCCATCCTTAAGGAAAATGACGTCAACTGTATAATCTATGAAATAGTTGATTCCAATTATTTAAAAGATATCGAATATCTTAAGACCATTGCACTTGACCGCCCGAGAATTGTCTGCGGAAGCGGGGTCGGTGAAAAAGAACTTATGAAATTTATTAACTCGGGTTCAATTTTTTATTATCTCGAGAAACCGGTTGCCGGGTTTGATTTTATAAATGCGTTGAACAGTGCGCTTTCTTTTAATGAAGAGGTAACGCAGAGGTATAATAATACCCACAAAATGTATATCCAGCAGCAGATCGAGGAATTAAACAATGTAGGGATCGCTCTTTCCAGCGAAAATGACCTCGGAAGTCTGCTTGAAAAGATCGTGTCACAGGCACTTTCCCTGACTCACTGCGACGGGGGAAGCCTTTACACCCTGGAAGGCAGTGTCCTGAGCTTTAAAGTCGCGAGAAACAATACTCTGCTGAAAAGATACGGAGAAGGGTATGAAGAAAAATGTTTTAAAAGATACAAGATACCGATAAGCCAGGATAGAATATCCGGGCGTGTCGCGTCAACCGGGGAAATAATCAATATTGAAGATGTTTACAGTATCCCATTTAAAAGCAGGTATTCTTTTACAGATGATTTTGATAAACGTAATAAATATTTTACAAAGTCGATGATCAACGCTCCATTGAAAGATAAAGACAACAAGGTTCTGGGTGTGCTTCAGCTCATTAATTGCCTGGATGCCGAAGGAAATGTAATACCCTTTAGTAAAGATATAGAGAGCTTGATACAGTCTCTTGCATCACAGGCGGCAGTCGCGATCGGAAATGCGATGCTTATAAAAAAAGTAAACGAGACCCATCTTGACACTATTTTGAGACTTTCAATGACCGCGGAATTCAGGGACTCCGATACTTCCGATCACCTGCAGCGGATGAGCAATTATTCTCTTATAATAGGTGAAAACCTCGGGCTCGGCAGGAATGAATTGGAAATGCTGAAATATGCATCTCCAATGCACGATATCGGTAAAGTAGGCATTCCTGATTCGATACTGTTAAAACCTGGTGCGCTCAATAAAAGTGAATGGGTTGAAATGAAAAACCATTCAGTTTATGGGGCGCAGATACTGGAAGGGTCCGATTCACCGATTTTGAAAGCATCGTCTCAGATAGCGTTAACTCATCATGAAAAATGGAACGGCGAGGGTTACCCCCGCAGGTTAAAACATGACCGGATCCCGCTGTTCGGGCAGATAGTGTCTATCGTGGATGTATTTGATGCCATGACATCGAAAAGATGTTATAAAAAGGCATACAGCCTGGACTATTCAATTGACGAAATCTATGCTTCCAAAAATAGCAGGTTCAACCCGCTGTTAGTTGAAACCTTTATGGACAATATTGATGAGATCGTGAAGGTTTTCAAGAACTCTCACAAAAAGATCGAGGGTGGAGAATATTTACATAAAGGACACGCAGTTGAAGCCAATTTATGATGATGATTATCAGGAATGTTTTGTCTGCGGCTCTGAAAACAGCAGGGGCCTGAAATTAAAGTTCAGTTATGACAGAGATAAAAATGAAGCATACACGAAATTCAGCTTTCAGGAATATATGCAGGGTTATAAAAAGATCATCCATGGGGGATTTCTGTTCATGCTTCTGGATGAGGTTATGGCAAAAGCGTGTCTGTTCAATGACATGCAGGCCTTAACGGCCAAAATCGAGATCAAGTTTCAAAAGCCTGTCTACGCGAACGAAGAGATCGAAGTGCGGGGAAAGATCCGGGAAATAAGGGGTAAAAAGATAAAATTAAGTTCCTGCTGTATCGATGAGGACGGAAACCCGAGGGCATCTGCTGAAGGGTTATTTATCCGGGTCTAAAATTGGAACACCAATATTTGTAGTTGAAGCCTTCCGTTTTTCAGCGCGGTTATCCTGCTAAATTTGAAGTTACTTCAATTTTTTAAACACGAGTTAAGCCGGGCAAGCCCGGCATCGTCTGGTTCCCCGAAGTTGCCGGGTCTCACGGCGTGGCACCAAGAACTAATTATAAAAGAATTGACTTTTATCAGACTGTAATATATTATTAGGCTGAGTAATGTAATAATATCCTCAACTGAACGTAATGCAAATTATTAGAAAAGGACATTAACCATCAAAGGGATACATAGTGTACTCATCTAATTAGTTCAAGGTACCGCGCACTAATTTTTAAGAAAGTATTACCGCCTGAATTCAAATATCTTATTGTCAATTTCGAATCGGGGTTTGGATATCTCAAGGAAAAAAATAATACTCATAGGGCGGACCGTTTTTTATTGAGGGGATTATGTATTTAGTACTTTTCCTGGCATTTGTTATAATAGGGGTCCTTCTTTTTCTGAGTTTGATCCTGTTTTATCATCGACAAAGGAAAGTGAAAAAGCGAAAGCCTAAAAGATATATACCGGATTATGAACCGCAATATTATTATGACAATGATTATTACTATGAAGAGCCACGTGGCTGGGCGCCTGTTTTGAATCTCCCGCGGGGTTCGGGTGTCACGCGTGAAGCCGGCCTCAGTCGGAATGTAAAAACCACACCTGGTGGCAACATACTGCCGGATGCAAGAAACCGGCAGGATGCAAGCATCGTGGGAGAACCCCATATCACGAAGGATGAAAGTGTTTCACGGGATGCATACATCCCGGTTGTGCATGTCGAAAGGGAAATACCGGGATTGAATAAACAGGAACTGGTCCATTTTATCGGTTCCGGCGCTCTTTTTAACATTGAAACCCTGGCGGAACCTGATGAAATTGAGCTTGATAAATACACCTTGATACCGGAAATTGAAGGCGATATTGTTTTAACGACCAGGACCCTGATGATATTCAATGAGAAAAACATGAAGAAGATCGTAATAGATTCAATTGGAAAATATCATTTTCAAGATGATTGTGTTATAATACGAAGGAAAGATGTTAAAAAGAAAAAAGATGTTTTAAAACTTTTTAACAAAAGATCCGAATTTAAATATATCTTGAGTGTCATTGCCTGAAAATGAATGAATACCGATATTCAAAATATCTATACAAACCTAAAAAGAAAAAAAAGAAGTTATACTTAGCTATTTTCTTATTGATACTTGCAGGCGGTGTCATATTTTACGGATTGACTCTTGATATTTATAAAATCTATTCAAATATTGTCAGTATTTACCGCGTTTGGTTCAATGATTACAGATTCATAGAAAAAAATCTTGATAACGGTGATTATAATGTTGTTATCCATGAGGGAACACCCTACCTTGAGAAAAGACCTTATAATGCGAAACTGATGAGGTATATCGGGGAAGCTTATTACTATATTTCCAAGAGCCTGACAGGTGAAGAAAAAGAGGAATCAATAAGCAAGGCCATTTTCTTAATAAGAAAGGGTATAGTGCTCTCACAGTTTGATGAAGCTATTACTAAAAATTATTTTCTTCTTGGTATGGCTTATTTCGACAAAGGGCCTCTATATTATGAACTGGCGGCAGAGTATCTGGCAAAGGCGCTTGAATACGGCTACAATGACAATAATATATACGAAATCCTTGGGTATTCTTATTACAAACTGGGGGTGCTGAAGAAAGCCATAGATTACCTGGAAAAAGCAAAAGTGATGACCCCCAAGGATATCGTTTATTTATTTCTTGCTTTCGCTTACAAAAACAGCGGTATGTATGAAAGCGCCATAAAAGAGCTGGACCATCTTGTTGATACGACAAGTGATGATGCTGTTTTAGAGGAATCATTTGCCGCCCGCGCCTGGATCGACTTTCAGGAGGAAAGGTATGTGCAGGCCAGGGAAAATCTCATAAAAGTTCTAAGTATAAACCAGAACTCAGCCTATGCTCATTACTGGATGGGAAATATATATGAAAAACAGGGAGATCTTATTTCTGCAAGAAAAGAGTGGAGGATCGTTCTAAAAATCGACTCGAAACACATCGGCTCGATAGAAAAACTATATTGAAGTATCAGCCTTGCAGATGACCCGGTTTCCAACGAAACGTTCTATAAGTTTGACGTAAAAAACTTGTTGAAAGTATACTTTGTTTTAGTACAATATTTCTAATTGGTTGTTGGTGCCGCGCCGGTTTTAAACCGGTATTGCCGGGCTTGCCCGACTTTAGCTCAAACAAGTTTGAGAGGTTGCACCAAGAACTTATTAAAGGAGTAATTTATGGGTCTTGGCAGGTTGTGGGGTTCCTTCTCAAACGATATAGGAATAGATTTGGGTACTTCTAACACCCTCGTTTTGGTCAGGGGGCGGGGGATAGTCCTATCAGAACCGTCGGTAGTTGCCGTACATAGTTCCGCGAAAAAGGTACTTGCGGTGGGTCAGGAAGCCAAGAGGATGCTGGGAAGAACTCCGGGCGAAATAATAGCAATCCGCCCGATGAAGGACGGGGTCATTTCCGACTTTGAAACAGTCGAGAAGATGATCAAATACTTTTTCCAGAAGATTCATAATAGAAAAGCGCTTATAAAACCCAGAGTGGTCATCGGGGTGCCCTCATGCATAACTGAAGTTGAAAAGAGGGCAGTGAGGGAATCCACAGAGCAGGCAGGTGCGAGGGAGATCTATTTAATAGAGGAGTCGCTTGCCGCTGCTATTGGGGCGAATATTCCGATTCAGGAACCTGCAGGGAACATGATAATAGATATTGGGGGCGGCACTTCTGAGATATCGGTAATTTCACTTGGCGGAATGGTAATAACCAACGCGATAAGGATCGGCGGTGATGAATTCGACGAGGCAATAATTAACCACATGAAGAAAATTCATAACCTTGTAATCGGGGAAAGCAGCGCTGAAGAGGTTAAAATCACTATCGGTAACGTATATCCCGAAAGAGAGGTGAAATCCGTAGAAATAAGGGGGAGAGATTCCATATCCGGATTGCCAAGGACTTTAACGCTGGATTCTGTTGAAATCAGGGAAGCTTTGCAGGAGCCCACAAATATGGTCCTGGAAGAGATCAAAAAAACCCTGGACCAGACTCCCCCTGAACTCGCGGCAGACATAGTTGAAAGAGGAATAGTGATGACCGGGGGCGGTTCGTTATTGAAAGGATTCACGAAATTGATCAGTAAAGAAACAGGCGTGCCTGTTATTCTTGCTGAAAATCCGTTGACCTGTGTAGTGCTCGGCACCGGCAAATTTCTTGAAGAATTAAAATATATAAAAAATGTAAGATAGCCATCCATGGATGAGGTTAAATCCACTCAGTATAAAGCTATTATTATTTTAATCATTCTCCTTTTTATCTCTTTTACACTGATGGGATTTTCCCAATCGAAAATTACCATGAATTTCAAATCCCTGGCTTTTGCGGTTATATACCCGTTTCAGTTTGCCGGGGTTTCATCCATTTCGTTTTCCAAAAATTTTTTTACAAGTATAAAAAACAACAGACATTTAAAAATTGAGCTTGAACAAACTCGTAAACTCCTGGAGGTGTATGAAAGAACACAGTACGAATTTGAAGAGATCAAAAGGGAGAATGAAAGGCTCAGACGGTTGATCGGGGCGCAATCGGAACTCGAATACGACACGGTCATCGCAAAAGTTGTGGCGAAATCTCCTCAGAATTTTTACAAGACTCTTATTGTGAACAGAGGAAAGGAGAGCGGTATTGAAAAATGGATGCCTGTTGTCGCGTTTCAGGATAACATAAAGTGCGTGGTGGGAAAAGTGATAGATGTTCAAAGGTACTCGGCAAGAGTTCAGCCTTTGATCGAACAATCAAGTTACACCGGGGCCATGATGAAGGATTCGCGTTATTCGGGTATTCTTGTAGGACAGAGTCCTTTATCTGAATATAGTCTCATGCAGTATATCAACAGGAGGACGGAGATTAATTATGGGGACATCGTGGTAACATCCGGAATGGGAGGTGTTTTTCCAAAGGGTATCATGATCGGAGAGATTGTGTCTGTATCAAAAAAAAGATATGGGATTTTTCAGGAAGCGCTTGTAAAGCCATATGTCGATTTCGGGCGTCTTGAAGAAGTGTACATAATAACCAAAAAAGCCATTGAAGAATATATAAAGCTGTTTGAGGAAAATTAATAGCGTGAAAAAGTATTTAATATTTATTTTGCTGATCAGTGTCATCATTTTTTACCAGTCTTCACCGATCTCCAACAGTGTGGTTATAAGAGGTGTCAGCCCTGATTTCCTGCTGGTTGCCATCAGTCTCGCCGCGTTTATACTGGGACCAATCCCGGGACAGATCATCGGTTTTATCATTGGACTGGTCATCGATTTAATATCAGGCGGGCTGCTCGGTATCTCCGCCTTTACTTTTTCCATTATAGGATACGGAGTCGGTGCAGTCGGGCAGAAGGTATATGGAAATAACATTCTCATTACAATCACAATTCTATTTGTTGCCACCCTGGTAAAGGCTTCGATACTGAGTATGCTTGCCGCAATCTTTTTAAAACCTGGATATTTTGGTTATTTTTCACAGGGAAAGATATTCTTAGAGGCAGTGCTTAACAGCCTGATAGCGCCGATACTGTTTATCTTAATCACAAAAATCGAAGGGAGAGTTAAAAGTTAAAATGCGTTTAACCCCCGGGAAAACCGACAGGGCAGATGATGATAAAAGAAGGCTTTACATATTTTCAGTGGCCCCGATTTTGTCTTTTTTAATTTTTATTATTGTCCTCTTTTCTCTTCAGATTATAAAAGGGCCGGCTTATGAACTCAGAGCCAAAACAAATAGAGAGCAGTTTTCAATTCTTCCATCGATCAGAGGTATTATATATGATAGA
>DRHN01000194.1 GCA_011049595.1 Spirochaetota bacterium
GTACTATGATGGCAACCTGTATTTCGGGGACCGGAGGAACAGGCTTGTAGTGATGAATGCGGTTACCGGAAAGATAGTGAAGAGCTGGGAGCTTGACAGCATGATCACGATCCAGCCGACAATTTATAAAAATGATGTAATAGTGGGCACTGAATCAGGGGCAATATACAGAATAAATCTGAATTATATGTAGGTCCATCTATTATGGGAATTGCCCTTATAAACACAAACCGGATGAAACCGCCAATCGCGCCGATCGGGTTGGAATATGTGGCCGAAACACTTGTTAAAACCGGTCATCGTGTTGAAATACTTGATCTCTGCTGGGAAAATAACACAGAAAGCGCAATCGGGAATTTTTTTAAGGAAAAAAATTTTGATCTTGTCGGGATCACACTTAGGAATACGGATGACTGCGCCTTCACGAGCCGCAAGTCCTTTATCGATAGCTTTGTCCGGATTGTAAACTCTGTAAGTGATAAAACCGAAGCGGTTGTTGTGCTGGGCGGTGTCGGGTTTTCAACCATGCCGGAACAAATTCTCGAACTTTGTAAAGCAGACGCAGGGGTGTGGGGCGACGGTGAAGTCAGCTTTAGAGAACTTGCGGGCAGGATCGAAGCAAAAAAGGACTGGTTGGATTTACCCAACCTGATAACACAACGGGGCAGCAACTGGGTCAGAAACCCGCTTTACGCCGCGTCGCCGGAGGAGCTTCCCCCAATGGACCGGGATCAGTTTGATAATATCCGGTATTTCAACGAAGGGGGTCAGGCCGGTTTTGAGACAAAAAGAGGCTGTCCCGAGAAGTGCGTGTACTGCGCGGACCCTGTAGCGAAAGGAAACAGGACAAGGGTACGTTCCCCGGAAAGTGTAGTGCACGAGTTGAAAAAACTTTTAGGGCAGGGAATCGATCGCCTTCACACCTGTGACAGTGAGTTTAATATACCGGAGTGGCATGCAGAGGAAGTTTGCCGGGAGATAATCTCGGCCGATCTGGGCAAACGGCTGCAGTGGTATGCCTACTGCTCACCTGTCCCGTTTTCCAGGGAACTGGCAGGATTGATGAGCGCTGCAGGGTGTGCCGGGATCAATTTCGGGGTTGACAGCGGTGATGCCGGAATACTTAAGAGGTTAAATAGAAATTTTACCCCTGAAGATATCCTGACGGCTGCCCGTGTTTGTAAAGAATCGGGAATTGCGGTTATGTTTGACCTGCTTCTCGGTTCGCCGGGAGAGACAAAAGAAAGCGTTACCGGAACAATCGAGTTGATGAAACAGTCCCAAGCGGATGTGATTGGTATGAACACCGGTGTCCGCGTTTACCCGGGCACAAGGCTGAAAGTCCAGGTAGAAACTCCGGATTTAAAAACGGGCCTTGTGGAAGGTGAAGGCCCGGCAGATCCGGTGTTCTATATTGACGCCGGCGTAAGGGACTGCATATTTGAGTTGCTCGACAGTCTTATCGGAAACAACAGACGGTTTTTTTTCTTTGACCCGTCAAAACCGGACAGAAACTACAATTACAACTCCAACAAGAGATTGATAGATGCTATCCAAAAGGGGTATCGCGGAGCTTACTGGGACATTCTCAGAAAATATGTTTCATAACAATAAGTAAGCTGTATAGTCTCCAATAATTAGTTCTTGATGCCACGCCGTATAAAACACGGAGTAGCCGGGCAAGCCCGGAGTTGCGCCAGGAACTAAATAACTTTTTGTTGTTAAAAAACCATCGGATGAGAGGATTGATCCATGAGCAGCCTTGTCTGGGTGGAACTGGATTCAAAAGTACCGGATAATAATTTAAAAGAGCTTCGCCTCTGCGCGAATAAAGATATCCTGATATGCGCTGTTTTAAAATCAAATGCTTACGGTCATGGTGCACCACAGATGGCAAAGCTCCTGTCGACAGCAGACTGGTTTGCTGTTAATTCCCTTGAAGAAGGGCAGGAGTTAAGGGCGCTTGGTGAAACGAGACCTGTACTGGTCATGGGGCATGTACCGATAGGCCGGCTAGCTGAAGCGGCACAGGCTGACCTTAGGCTGACTGTATACAATCCTGAAACTATTGAAGCTTTATCAAGACTGGATCTTAAAAAAAAACCGGTCCATGTGCATATGAAAATAGAAACCGGGACCGGGCGCCAGGGTGTTTTGCCGGGAAAAGTCCGTGATTTTGTGACAGAAATAACCAGAAGGCCCGGGATCATTCTTGATGGTGTATCCACTCATTTCGCGAATATTGAAGACACCCTCAATCATGAATATGCCGTGCGGCAGCTTCTCGTTTTTAATGAGGCGTTAGGGACGATCCGGGAACAGGATGTGGACCCGCCGGTCATTCATACAGCCTGTACGGCCGCGGTAATCCTTTTTCCGGAGACACACTTTACCATGTTAAGGTGCGGGATCGGTTTGTACGGGCTCTGGCCTTCCCGGGAAACATACCTTTCGACCATCATGGGAAAACGCAGGCTCCCGGAGCTTAAACCTGTCCTGGCATGGAAAACGAAAATAGTGCAGATAAAAACATTACCCGAGGGCAGTAACGTCGGATACGGCTGTATGTATAAAACAACAAGAGAAACAGTGCTGGGTGTACTGCCGGTTGGTTACGCTGACGGTTATTCCCGGGAACTTGGGAACTCCGCGTACGTGCTTGTTAACGAAAAACGCGCGTCTGTAATCGGCAGAATATGCATGAACCACACGATGATCGATATAACGGACATACCGGGCGCTGAGCTGGAAAACGAAGTGGTGCTTCTCGGTAGCTGGGGAAAAGAGATCATAACGGCTGAAACAATTGCAGGCTGGGCCGGAACGATCAATTATGACATAATAACCCGTATCAGCCCTTTTCTCGAACGCAGGGTTTTATAAGATATGGGGTCTCACGCAGGTTTATTTTACCCTGCATCTCCTCCAGTTCTTTCAAAGTCGACGGCCAGTCGCCTTTCAGAAGACGGGAGAGAGCCCTGTCTGCCAGTATTTTACCTCCTGTCTGGCATCCCGGGCAGTAGTTGCTTTCGTTTTCAGTGTAAACTATACGCTGGACCAGAACACCGCACACGGGGCATGGGAAGCCGTAGCGGCCATGGACTGCCATTCCTTCACGGAATGCCGTTACCTTTTCCGGAAAACCATCACCTGTTTTATTTCTGATTATGTCAGTCCATTCGAGAAGTATCCCCCTGCAGGCGCTGAAAAGCCGGCCAACCTCCTCCCCGGTCAGATGGGAAGTGTATTTAAAAGGAGAAAAACGCGACCTGTGAAGAATCTCATCAGAGTAAGTATTTCCAATACCCGAAATAATACGCGGATCAGTGAGGGCCCTTTTTACAGTGTGATTTTCCATGGTGAGTGCTTCAGAAAAACTGTCAAGGTCTGTTTCCAGCACTTCTATACCGCCTCTATCGAACTTTCTTAAAGCCTCCTCTCCCCGAATTATGTGGAGGGAAGCGCGTCTCTTTGTTCCGGCTTCCGTTAAAACCAGTGTGCCGTCGGAAAAATCGAAAGCCGCGAGCCCTATCCTGTGCGGGATCTTTGCCTCTTTGGGTTTCCAATGAAACCGTCCCGCGATCATGAGGTGAAATACAAGGTAAAGCTGATGCTCCATGATTAAAACAACATGCTTCCCGATGCGACGGATACCGAGTACTTTTTTTCCTTCGGTCTCGGTTGCCTGCGGGTCATGGGTCCGCAGGAGAAAGGGGTTTTTAATACGGGCGCGGATAAGGGGTTGGCCCGCGATCCGTTTTTCAAGACATTCAATATAAACGGTCAGGTCCGGTATTTCTGGCAACTTGATTACCTTTTCAAAGTAATGTCTTCCGTCAGAACAAATATTTTCACAATTTTGGCAACAGCCATGTAAAAATTAAATTTCGCTGAACCTTTGATGATATCATTATATCATTATATCATTACAGAAATTCGGCACCCATGAAGCCAGGTGTTTTCCAACACCAAGAAACAGTGAAGCGTAATCAGCAGCAAGGTCTTCCCGGTGCACATCGTCGATACTATTTTCTGAAAAAAAATCCCTGAGATTTTTAATACCGTCATCTAAATCGTGACTTTGATCATGTTTGTTATAATTGTCATTGAAGTCGAACTTTTCAGCACTCTTCTTCATGAGTTCCAGTAATTACAGATCTGCTTCTTCTCTGAAAATTTTTGATAACAATGAATAAAGTCCTGCTCTGAACCCGGCTGTATCTTTTTGTTCCTGTAAGGGTAAATCCATTTTATTCAAATGCCTCCTTCTCTTTGTTTCCTTTCTCTGTATATCGCAACCTCAACCAGGCAAGTGTCGCAGTTTGATGCCCCGCCCGGTGACACTGTTCTCCGTTTGCTGTTCTTCCCGGGGCCCAGCCCTGTATCAGGGCCGCGGGTTTACAGGAAGCGTAGGACCTGGCCAATCTTGTAATCACATCTTCCGGTACACCGGTAATTTTTTGTGCCCAGGCGGGTGTTTTTGGCATGCTGTCTTCCCCCGACATCATTCCATATGTGAATCGTGCCGCCCATGTCGCCCCTTCAAAGGATGTACCCGTCCCAAAAGCGGTTTGCCGCCCGAAGCGTTTTAAGAGATTGTTGAAGGGACCATGGGTTGTTGAATGCAGCATTACGAGAATTGACCCGCAGCAATCCATGGTACACGTAGTTATTACAGTTTTTTCATCTTCAACCCGGGGTTTTGTCTTTTTGTCCTTTTTTAAAAGAACCTGTTCCGGTGTATCAGCCGGCAGCAGGTCTGCCAGAGCAGTGTAAATGCTCACAGTAAGATCTCCTTTTAAAAAGTGGGTTAATGTTTAATTAGTTCTTGGTGACTAATTAGTATTTTCAAATTAACTAAGTATTCTTAAGATTAGTCGCGGTGAAACGGCTCAATATTACTAATTATGAAAATATAAACAGTTAAATAGAACTAATTAGTCGCGATGAAACCGCTCAATAAAGTGAACTGGTGCAACGTCGGTTTTCAACCGAAGTTGTCGGGCTTGCCCGACTTTATCCACCATGAACTATTAAAACAGTAATTTATTCTGAGAAGATTAATGTAATCCGCCGCAATTGTCAACGATCTAATAAAAAATGATAAAAAAAAATATAAAGAGCGCGTCAGAAAAGGTGATTGTTTCCGCGAGTGTATCAAAATGTCCCGATAATGATATAAGAGCGGTGCTTTTCGATACAATAACACACATATATTTGATGCCGGTCATTAATTTGCAAGGCTGTTTTCTATATCTTTTTATTAGGAGACTTAGGTAATTGAAAAATATTTAAAATGTGCATGTACGGTATGAAAATTGCAATAGTATTGTTGGTTTTAAAATTTAATTTGCGTTTGTTGTGTATAGTGCGTGCCTGAAGGAGGAAAAAATGGAAAAACAAGTAATTGAAAAAAAAATAGGGCAAAAAAAAGATACAAATAGATCATTTGATTATAAGAGATTAGTATCAAATGAGGATTTCTGCAAGAATTTAAATGCGATACTGGCTTACTATCAAATGTCAAAAGGTGAAGCAAAAAAGAGATTTATCAGCCGTTAGCGAAGAACGGTCATTGTTTTAATATAAATATTGATTTGAATTTATCCGTGATCCCGGTGATATTTCTTCGAGCTGCCGCGGTATTATTCCTTCTTGTTAAGAGATATACAAATTTTATCGATAAAACTATTAATTCAATTTGAATACCGCAACCAAATGTTTTATTCTTAATGGGAGGTATTTAAGTTTTTTTCAAATGCTTGTACACAGTAAGTTAAAATATTAGGGATACTATTTTGCAGTATATCTTTATTCTTTTTTTTCTTTTTGTGCTGGGCTCATTTCTCTTTTTGTGGTTCAGGGGGTGGCAAAAACCTTTTCCCTGGCTCGAGTTTTATAAACGCGGTAAATATGAAGGTTTCACATTAAGAGAAATAATATTATTAAAAAGAACCGCTGTTTACAAAAAACTTGAAAAACCACTGTCTATATTCTGGTCTGTCCAACAGCTGAACAGATGCCTGTACACTGTCATCCATGATATTGATAAAGACGAAAGCCTGACTAAAAAAAAGAGAAAAGTAATGCTCGGCAGGTTCCTCGCACTCCGGAAGAAGGCTGAGTTAAGCTTTCCAAAATATAAAAAAAAATTAAGAACGACAAAAGATATACCTCCCAGGCAGAAACTGGTCATAAGGGATAAAGATTACGGTGCCTTTATAAGCTGGGTAATTGACAACAAAAGAAAGGCGCTTGTTGTTTTGCAGCCCCTGGGTCAGGAAGGATGGAAATCTCTGAACTGGAACGGGCGTAAAATTAAAGGACATTTTTGGAATAAAGATGACGCTGGTTATTCTTTCGAAACAAGGGTCCTTGAGCAGATACCCCATGAAGAGTATCCTGTTATCAACCTTAAACATTTGAAACGTCTAACAAGAGAGCAGAAGAGAGACAGTGTGAGGGTGGAAATCAGCATAAAAGCGTGGTACAATGATATGTTTTATTCTACCGGGAAGGAAAAACCAAAAGTGTCAATCGCGAAAACAAGCAATTCGGGGAAAATAATAGATATCTCTGAAACAGGATGCTGTATGATAGGCGGCAGGGCATTAAATGAGAATGACTATTTGATGATGAAGTTTTTTCTAACAGAAAAAAAGAGGGTAGTGGCTGTTGGAACTGTAATTAAGGTTTCCACACTCGGCGATAAAGACCAGCGAAAATATCACATCAAATTCACAAAGATAGGTTCCAATGCGAGAAACAGCATTCTTCTCTATGTGTACAATATATTTGGCGAGCGAGAAGACATGTTCGGGGAATATTCAAAAAAATAAGCTGATCTGCTGACGTTTTTATCGACGGATCCCCTTCAGGCTTATAACATTGACAAAATAATTTGTTACCTTTATCTTTCCTGCTATGTGCCATAAACTGGATCCGATTTTTTTTAAAAACCTTGCAGAAAAAAACCACGATGAAGTTTGCAGGAGAAGTCTTGCCGAATACGACACTGATAGTAATGTCTACAGGATCATAGCGTTGGGAAATGAATACTATGTCAATCCGGAAGCTCACGAGATTAAACCATCGAGTTCTATTAAAGAGGAGGTGAGTGTAGATTTGGGGCTGCTCATCCTTATTTATCTTTTAGAGGCAAAAGAGATCTCTGTCAGCAGAAAATGGGTAAGCGAGTTCAACCTGAAGGGTGGTTCGATGTTTTTCCGGGGTCCCCACGCGTTCCCTGTGGATGAAATAGCCGGCCGCTTTGGATACGATATTGAAGGATTCAAGGAGACCGGCATTTCTCTTGGCGGAGAGCCGCTGGCATTAGGTGATGCTGCATTCAGTTTTCAGGTCCTGCCGAGGGTACCTGCGGCAGCTGTTCTGTGGTATGCTGATGATGAATTTGACGCTTCAGCTAAATTGCTGATGGATGCCACTATTGAACAGCATCTGCCGCTTGATGTGATTTTTGGCATGTCCCTTGAAGTAATCGGCAGGATAGTCGATAAAACACTCTGGGGGAAATAAAAGCAGGGACCATTTTTTATTCACTCCCTTATTAACTTTTCATGAAATATACCAATAAAATAATTAGAGGATTTGTATTATTTATGGTCCAATATGATAAGGGGGGTTAATGAAAAAGATAGTTCTTGTTTTAATAACATTTCTGTTTTTAAGCGGCTGCATATTAAATTACGGGTACATAATAAGCGAAAAGATGAGAGACCGTCGAATTGCGCATGCAATTGATGCCGGAAAATTTGCCAAAGCGGAATTATTGATCAAAGATTATCAATACAAAGCAGATGAATCTGCATCTGAGCCCCCTCCGGAGCCGGCGGAAGCAGAGGCAGAAGATGTGCGAGAGACTGAGGAGTATTACAGAAATAAATATAAAGAATGGATGAAAATGCTCAACCGGTATTTGTCCCTGAAAAAGAGCACAGGTTAGTCGTTTATGATCTCGTCAAAATGATACGGGAAAATCCCTGTAAAAACTCCGGTTTCGAACACATTTTTGTACAGCGCGTCGGTGGCAGGGCTGTGGGGGCCGAAGGAGGTGGCAAGGAACAAAGTGTAATCTGCGAATCTCATGGGTGTTAACGGGTTGTTGATCGAAAGGATAGCAAAAGGTATGTTCTCCTGAATGCAGGCTTCGGCCCATTCGATCTGTCTTATACTGGTAAAACCCAGGATTATTATGTCGTACTTTTTTAAAAGGTGCTGTGCTTCTTTCGCCCTCTTCTTGTTCAGCTCTCTTTCCGGAAAAGACCCGATATCCAACACCTCCCAGTCCGGGAGGTGTTTTTTTACATTGTCCGTAAAATCCGAATTTGGGGAAAGTATGAGTCCCTTTTGATTTTTTTCCGTTGTCAGTTTAAAATAATCCGGTATGGAGCCCTCTATATTCGAGGTAAGAAGAACGATACCTTCATTTGATGCTTTTTCAACAATTTCAGCGGACTGCTTGAGCGCAGTTTCGTGCTCTTTTTCGAAACTCATGTTTGTATAGAAGCGTGACAGGTATTTTTTTTTTGCTTTCAATACACGAAGCACCTTTTGATCAAGTGCATCCTCACTTAGAGTTCCGTTTTTAAACAGCCCTGCCGCGGTATCGAGCAATTTTTTCTGCAATTTTTCAGTGTGGGCCACCAATAGGAGGTCATTTCCGGCCCTGAAAGCGAGGATAAAGGCATCTACAATATCTTTCGCATAACCCTGGGATCCTTCCATCTCAAGGTCATCCGTTATGACCAGGCCGTCATATTTTAATTCTTCCCTGAGAAGGTTGTTAATGACGACAGTAGAAAAGGCAGCGGGATACTCGGGGTCGATATCATTATAAATTATGTGAGAGACCATAATTCCGCCTGTTTTACCTTCCCTTATTAGTTTTCGGTACGGCAGAATGTGCACATTGAAAAGATCTTCTCTTGAGATATCAACACTATCGGAGAAAAGATGACTGTCAAAGCTGGTCATACCGTGACCCGGAAAGTGCTTCAGCACTGTGATTATGCCTAATTTTTCATGCTCCTGAATAAATATTTTAGAAAACTCGTACACTCTCTGAGGGTCTGATCCGTAAGACCGTGTGCTTATGACACGGTTTTCAGGGTTTGTCAAAATATCAACGACGGGCGCGAAGTTCATGTTGATCCCGAATTCGAGCAGAGTAAGCGCGATTAATCTCGCGGTGTTTCTTGCGTTCTCGAAATTACCCGACGCTCCAATGAGGCCGGCAGAAGGGGCAAGTGGTATCCCTTCAAAACGGATGTGATTGACTGTGCCTCCTTCCATGTCTGTGGCAATAAAGGGCGGTATCCCATATTCTGATTCGGCAGCCAGGGCAATAACAAGATTGGTAAGCCCCTGGAGCTGTTCTCCTGTTTCAACATTCCGCAAGAAAATTTTAATATTACCGAGCTCTCCGGTTGTGAGCCATGTTTGGAAATTTTCATCGAGGGAATCGCCCCAGAACCCGAATATTAATATCTGCCCGATTTTTTCATCAAGGCTCATCTGTGCAAGAACCTCGTCAGCAGTTTCTGTGAAAAAAGGTTTGAATTGAAGGGTTTGCGCAGCTTTAGTTTTTTCAAAAATTAAAAAGAAACTGGAAAAAAGTAGCAAAAGTGTCAGAAAAACTGTTGTTTTTTTTCTCATAAGCCGGTACAAGAATTTTTTATCCAGGTTATCAGTGCGCTGAATTTTACATCGACTCACTGAATATATATCACCTGTTAATGCTTTATAAGGTGTATTTTAGTTAATACAGGAGCTGATCCAGGTAAACATCAAAGCGCAGGCTTTGAGAGTTAGGATTGGGTTATGCCTTTTCAAGCATAACCCATCCTGTTTACTACAACACAGATTAATCCAACTTGGAAATTTTCACATTGTCTATGCTGACAGAAACGCTGTTTGTCCTGAAGGAAAAATAACCGCCAGGTCTTATCGGCCCGCCAAGATCAAAGGAATAAAAATATTTTTTTGAATTAAAGGGATCAAAAAACTTTCCACGGCCGGTCCTTGTGTCCAGCTGTAATCTAAAAGGCACAGTATAATTAAGAAACTCGGTTTTGAGATAATCACTTCTTACAGGAAGCAGATTACCGTTTCTCATCGGGTCGCTTGACGGGAAAATGCGCCTGTAAAGACCCATGGTTGTAGGCCCCGTGCTTTCATAAACCTGTATAAATGCCCCGGGGCGTCCGTACTGACCTGGATCCCATGTCACCCAGCCAAGTAAGGATCTCCCGTTGCCCCAGCTTCTTTTCATACTCGGATTGCCCGTTAGGATGTGAATACCGAATCCCGCGTAATTATCTTCACCACCTTTGATGTATTTGACGTCAAACTCGTACATCATGATGCCGGACTGGTCGACAGGGATGGTGATCATGGCCATTTTTTCATTGACATCGGTCTGGGTCAGCCTTCCATTTAAGACTCTCCAGTTCCCGCTGACGGATGTCCATCCGGTCAACGAAGAACTGTTAAAAGCGTCATACACTTTTATAGTGCTGGAAAAAGCCACCAACGGTACACATAACACAGCCAGAATCAGAAACACCTTCACAATTTTCATTTTGCAACCTCCTTTAGGATGAATTAACCAAATAGATTGGTTTTTTTAACGATATCATTATGCACTCCATTCATTTTCTAGTCAAGTATTTTTTACCCTTTCTTTGCATTTTTTAGTAATTTTAATTAAATTGTTTGAAATTATTTTTGTTATTTTAACATGTAAACCGGGGCATTTAACTTTCTTACATACTTGAAACGGCTGCTTACATAGTTTAAGGATTCTGAATGCCCTATGAAAAGGTAACCGTCTGGCTGGAGAACTTCAGCAAAGACATCATCGGCAATCCTCTGCTTTGTTTTCCTGTCAAAGTAGATCATTACATTTCTGCAGAAAATAATGTCAAAATTATTATCAGGAGGACGATCGTGGAGTAAATTTTGAACTTTAAACTGCACACCTTTTTTAACAGCCTCCTTTAATTTATAAACTTCCCCCTCTTTTTGGAAATACCTCTTCAACGTTGCGGACGGCACGAATCTGGTCGAATAATTTTTATAAATTCCCGTTTTTGCTTTTTCAATGATTTCGTGACTGATATCTGTTGCAATTATTTTTGCCACTCCTCTCCCCAGCGAGCTTATAATATCGTTGATAATTATTCGCAGTGTGTAAGGCTCTTCACCGGAGGAGCATGCGGCGCTCCAGATATTGATCCGATCTTTTTTCCTGAATAATTCAGGCAGCAGGAACTGGGACAGAACATCAAAATGGTCTTTCCCTCTGAAAAAAAATGTCTCATTTGTGCTGACGGAATCTATAAAATTTTCGAGCTCTATGGCCTCATTTTCTATCAGGTAGTTGTAGTATTCGTCATAGGAAGAAAGCCCCAGATTCCGAACCCTTTTTCTTAAGCGATTAGCGATCAGAACTTTTTTGTGGGGTTTCATACTGATCCCGGTTCGGACATATATGAAGTCTCTTAATTTTTTAAACAGAGGATCCGATATCGACGGATATACTCCCAAATCTAAATTCTGATTATTACCGCTTTGTTTGGTCATATTTCCTGTTCTATGAGTTCGACTTTTTTCAGTTTTTTTACCTGGATTTCTCCTGTCGCGTTATTAAACGTAACAGTTTTTCCCCGGGTCCCTCCACTATCCTCAAAAACGATCGGTACACCCAATCCTTCAAGTATTTTTCTGGATTCATCAACATTTCTATCGCCGACCAATAAACCTCTGTTGCTGCTAAAGCTAAACATGTTTGCCCCGCCGATCATCGATGCTTTTATGTTTTTTCTTTGCGCACCGATTTTGCTGATTAATTCTTCCAGAAGTGCCGGGATGGCAGTATCCGCGTACTTTGATATAACAGTGTCTTTTTCCGACATTTTTGGAAGCATGATATGGACTATCCCGGCGATATGGTTTAGGCTGTCATTAAGTACAATTCCCACGCATGAACCCAAAGTCGTTTTCAGTATCACAGGCTTGTCGGTTGCTACCATTTCCGCGATTTTTACGTTTATTGAATCAATGCGAAAAATTTTATCAGTTTGTCCCTGCATGTATATATTATAGTGTATAAAGTAAAAATGTGGGAACAAATTCCTTGATTACTTTTTTCCGAAGCATGGAATTAGGACCTTAACACCAATTTTCTTGTTTTTTTAGCAAGAAAATTCTATTAATAAATATTGCGGCTTGTCCGCATCAGGATTATATAAATTCAAAGATGAGGGAAATTTTTCAAGATGGAAAATTTTAAAAAGGATTTCATAAAACGGGGTGCTTTGATTTGAAAATACTGGACAGCATACCGGTTAATATTGGGCTGGAGGATGTTCTTGACGAACTGCGTATCAAAAGAAAACCACTGTCGATCGAGAACTCTATTCTCGACCTGATTGATAGGGTGAAACATGTAGTGAGACCAAAAATCCTCTACAAGGCTTCAAATATTGAGGCAAAAAGTGATAATTCGATCAGGATCGAGGGAGTAGAAATTACCAGTGCTATACTCCGGATGATTTTGAAAGATGGGGATATAGTGTTCCCTCATATAATAACGTCGGGGATCGAGGTTGAATCGGTTGATATTTCAAAGGATAGTTATTTGAAAAAGCTGCTGTTTGATGAGATAAAGGGACTGGCTCTTGAAACAGCTGTCAATTATTTTGAAACATTTTTAAAAGAGAAATACGGATTTGAAACAGTTTCGGCCGTAAATCCCGGTGCGCCGGAAGCCTGGCCGTTGACCCAGCAGCCGGCGCTATTTTCCATTTTCGGGAATGTGGAAGAGCTTATCGGTGTCAGGCTTACAGATAATTTTATGATGGATCCGATTAAATCTGTGTCTGGAATATATTTTCCCACGGATTTTGCATTTATGAATTGCAGGTTGTGTCCACAGGAGCGTTGTGTCAAGAGAAAAGCGGAGTATGATGAGAGACTTGCCGAAAAATATGATAACACGAATGTTTCTTAATTGCTTTTTTACTTTATTGAGCCGTCTCACCGCGACTTATCTTGAAGTACTAAATTATTAAAAAACCTGGAATTGTCACCAAGAACTAATTTATTATTTTATCGACTATTTTCACGTGAGTTGTTTTTTCAGGTAATTTGCTCAGCCTGTAATCGACATTTTGTATCAAGGAACCAAGGAGCCCGGCTCTGTAATTGCAATTTTTATTCATTTTTATGAGCATCTCTTTTTCAAGCGTGAGACACTTTTTGACTCCGATCCAGACTTTGTTTCTATCCGTTGACCCGATAATAAACATACCTGTGTCGATCCTGTCCGGTACCATTCTTTGAATGATTTCAACACTGTTCAAAGGGTCAATATTTCCGCTTATTGTGATAGTTTTCCCTGTTCTTTTCAAGCGTGAAGCCATGAGAGAGATCATGGAGTAAACCGACGGGTCCTCAGTATCCCTCTCAATAGAGTTTGAAAAATCCCGACGGTCAATAATGATCTCATCCAGTTCTTTGAATATAGGTGTTTGTATAATATTCCCAAAATTGTGATATGCTGTTATAGTTTCCAGGGTTATGCATTTTTTGACGAGAAAATAGGTATCTCCTGAGATTTCTCTCAGTCCTTTAAGAAAGCTGATCATCCCATAGGCGGATTCCACCATCGGGGCTGCAAAGCAGCGTATTCCTATTTTAAAAAGAGTATTCATGTCATTTTTTGCGTTAACCCCTCCTATACTCACATAAATAGGGAGCATTTCGGATACATAATCTTTCATATATTTGATATTCTCAAATGGTGTTTCTTCATTTTCGGTTCCCAGCTTAATTGCTTTGAGATCATATTCTTCGATCAGTTCAAATAGTAATTCCTTGTCCATTGGGTCCTCCATAAAAGTAATATCGGAACGAAAATAATTAGTTCTAAGTGAACAATTCATGTTTTTTAATAATTTAAGTAACTTCACGATTAGTCGCGGTGAAACGGCTCAATATTAGTAACTATTTGAATATAATAAGTTAAATAGAACTAATTAGTCACGATGAAACGGTTCAATTTAGTGAGTTGCACCAAGAACTAATTAGGTTTATATATGAAAATTTTGATTCGGTTTTTATGGAATTTTGTCGACATAATATAATGACTGTTTCTGATGGTCGTTAACATAACCTGTAGTTTCATAAAATACTTATGGACGAAAACAATAAGCAGAAGATACTTGGTTTTGTAAACCATATGCTGAGCATTCCAAATATACGCAGTGAGCCCCCTCTTATCCGAGAGGGTTTGATAATTACTTTTATTACAAAAAACCTTACACAAATCCGGAGCACACTTGCCTCCGGGGATTTTTTTCCTCAACTGAACCCTGATGAAACTTTAAAAATGGTTTTTCAAGTGTTAAAGCAGATAGTAATAAACGATGTGAAACCTGAAATCGAGCTGTGGTTAGGAAAAGGGATCGATTTTGGGATTATTAAGAGTATATACCCCTATCAGCAGTTGACTCCCGATGACTACAGGTCGATGCTGTCAACATTCATTAACGAACTTCTATCTTCCAATGATGCCAGGTACAATTTTAACAGTGTTGTAAATGTTTTTAAATACAGAGTGATTGAACGGTATGCTTCAAAATTTTTTGAACGCAGGGGATATATTTTTAACGCGATACGAAGAGTAGAAAAAAATACTATGGAACTCCATGAATTTATTGAGTTTTCCAAACTTGTATTTTTAATTAAGAACATAGTTTTCATGAAGGTTCCCATAAAGACAGATGCCGGAGACAGAGTGGTCAATATCAATGACATTTTTAAATTTTCCATACCTATTACAAAACTGATAAAAAAACAGGAAATGCTTTTATTAAAGCATCTTCCATTTGTAACATCCAAACTTTTTATGACAGCCTCAAAATCATGCTTGAAGAAAGAGATGACCGACACTGACGAGGCAAGTGCCAGACTTTTTTACATCCTGGCTTCAAGATACCAGGAGTATAAACATCAGGCGGTTGACAGGGGGGCGGAGACTCTTGATAAAAGCTGGTACAATGTGGCCAAACAGAATCATTCGTTCTACGGCTTTGATGATAAAATGGTAAATGAATTATACTACATTGCCGGAGATAATTTATGGTAGAAAGATATTCACAAAATGATATATATCTCAAAGATATATATCTCAAGGATCAATATGATGAAGCAGAATAAATTTTGGGAAAATTTTATCCTGGTAATGATTATTCTTGTAATTTTACAGACCTTTTTTTCAGAGTTAGCTGTTTATCTTCACTGGTACATAATTTTGAGAAATATCCTTATTATTTCATCGCTGTTTTTTGACTTGATTTTCACGATCGAATTTATTGTCAGAAGTATAACGGCAGGAAAACATAAAAGGTTAATCGGGTACTGGTTTTATCAGCGCGGGTGGGTTGATTTTATTGCGGCCGTCCCTCTTTTGTTCCTCAACTCGGGTCCCCTGGTGATTCTGACATTTCTGACCGGTACAACAGAAGGTATCGCAGCGGTAGGAGTTTTGAACATATTAAAAGTCGTAAAGGCGATCCGCGTTACAAGGATCCTCAGGCTCATAAGGGTCATGAAGATTTTCGGCAAGATACGCAACGCAGAATCCAAAATGGCCCAACACCACACGGCTGCCGTTTCAACTATTGCTGTTACTGCTATACTCGCTGTTTTAATTATTTTTGCCTTTACTCTGGGTGACCCGGTCGAGAGTTCCCTGAACGAACGAAAAGATTACTA
>DRHN01000195.1 GCA_011049595.1 Spirochaetota bacterium
CCGTAATATAACGCAGACGCGTGAAGATTTCGCGCGGTTAAAGAACGAAGTCAAAAAAGATATAGCAAAGGTCCATGACCTGGTAGACACCGATGAAGAAAGAGTGCTGGTCCGCTATATCTGAAATCACGTTGATAATACCGGCAATCTGTGACGAGCTCTCGGATATCGACGTGATCGACACTTCTACTTCTTTCATCGTTTCTGAGACCTTGTCCATGCTGGCGGAACTCTGCTCTACAGCAGCAGTCTGCGACTGGGCGTGTCCGGACACCTGCTCGACAGAGGCGGAAAGCTCCTCTATAGCGGCACTCGTTTCCTCAAGGGTCGATGCCTGGTTCTGCGCCCCGCTGGAAATCTGCTGCGTGGTGGCCGATATCTCCTCGCCCCCGCTCGCAACCTCTGCTCCCATGTCCGCAACCTGTCTCAGCGCGGCTGTGATACCCCGGGTGATCATAAAAGCTACCGCGATCGCTATGACAACGGCGATAATGCTGACGATAATGGCCAGGAGGGTGGTTTGCGCACCGATCGCATCAAACTGCTCGTCAGCCTCGGCATTCTCCGCTTCAAGCGACTCCTCGATTATGGTTAGAGGGGCAAGGGCAGCTTCACGTAAATTATCCAGCTCCCCATCTAATTCAACAATCTCTCTTTCTCCCGCGGCTGCCTCGATCCCTTCCTGCTCCAGCGATTCACTTATTTTGTAAAGAGGGCCGAGGGTCGACTCGCGAAGGCTGTCTATTTCTTCATCCAGGGCCCGGATCTTTTTCATGTCTGCGGATTGTCCCTGCGCAAGAACCGGCAGCATTCGATCCTCAAAAACATCGAGATATTTGTTATACTGTTCTTCAAATGTCTCGGCCAGCACTCTTTCTTCATCCGTGTCTGCCAGCTCATGGACCTTTGCTATATCTTTCTTGACTTCGTTCTTTAACCGCGCAAAATCTTCACGCGTCTGCGTTATATTGCGGTTGATCACAGCATCCGCCATTAAAGTGTACACATCGCCTGCCCTTATCTCGACCTCTTTAATCGCGAGGGCATCAACGGCGCGCTGTGACGCGTCACCAATTTCTTCCAGGATAGGAAGCATCCGGGATTCAAATGTATCGAGATAGCTGTTGTACTCCTTTTTAACTACATCCGCCTGTCTTCTCTCCTCATCGGTGTCGGCTAACTCCTTCACCGCTGCGATATCCTGTTCAGCTACCTCTTTGATACTTTCAAAATCTTTCACGGTCGCTTCAAGATCGCGGTTGATGATTGCGTCAGCGATCACCGGATACACACTTGCCAGATTTATCTTTACATCATTGAGTGCAATCGCGTCTTTAGCCCGCTGGGCCCCCTCGTCCTGCAGTGCGGCAAGCCTGCCCAGTGTTGTTATCTGGTAGATGGCAATTCCCCCGAATATGACCACTACCGATAAAAACCCCAGCACCAGCTTTGCTCCAATCTTTAAGTTTCTCATTATTCTCTCCTTGTAAAAATAATTTAATTTTTGATTTACTTTACCAGCAAAACTTTCTACAACCTTTTTTATTCAAATAACCCTCTTCGAAAATAGCCGCATATTCAGGAAACTGCCTTTTCTTTTATATTTTCAAGCTCGACCTTTTCTGTAGCCGACAGAATCCTGTCAATGTTAAGCAAAACTATGAGCTGTTCTCCCACCTTACCAACTCCTTTTAAATACTCTTCGGATATGCCTCCGACCATCTCAGGCGGCGGCTCTATCTGGTCCTGGGCAATTCGTATCACATGGCTAACGCTGTCCACCACCATCCCGATTGGTCTCCCGTCCACCTCCGCAACAATAACACGGGTCATATCGGTGGACTCCCTCTGTTCCATGCCGAACCTCTCACGGAGGTCTATAATAGGAATTATATCACCCCTGAGGTTTATGACCCCCTTAACAAACGCAGGCGCTTTTGGTAAACGGGTAATCTCTCTTTTCCTTATCACCTCCTTTACTGTTTGAATATTCACCCCATAATCCTCTTCACCAATGTTAAAGCTGATCATTTGGTCCAGCTTTTCCACTGACCCTTTCAACTTTTCTTTCCTTTCCATTTTTTATCTCCCAATCAATGATTATGTGCCTTCAGCAATTTTTGAACCATTTAGATTATTTCTGCAACCGGAAACTTTATTAATTGGTACATCCATGTATGCAGTTAGCTTTCAATTTCCGTTCGAACAATAAGTGCAATTTATGTGCCAGGATCACGGCAAGTGCGGATGGGTGGGATCAACTCATTATTATTTATATAATTACGGTGCTATAATGACCTCGTTTTACATTCCAACATTCAGATAAAAAAATGTAACTTTTGTCACAAATATTTTAGATATTGAGGATTACTATGATATATTTTATTATAACACAATGAATTATGTGATGTGGACAAAAGGTTACAGCGGGACAAAAGGTTACAACCCTGATTGTTCATCCCTTTCTGAAGCTTCGCGGCTCAGGCGTTTGTTTAATGCCGGCCGGGATATACCGAGAATCTGGGCGGCAATTGATTGGTTCCCTTTTGCTTTTTTTAACGCTTCGTTAATAGTGAGTTTTGTCACTTCTTTCAGGGTAGGAATACTGTGTGAAAAAATGACTGACGACTCATTTTGAACACGTGAGATTGGTCTGCTTTTTCCAATCATTGCTTTTTTAAATGACTCCATAGGGAGGGTCCCGGATTTATGTTTGCTCACGGCATCATAGATCATTGCCCTCAACTCACGTATATTACCGGGAAAATGATAGACTCCGAGAAGGGTATAAAGCTCGGACGGCGGGACAGGAGTTATCTTCCCCATTTCCATTGAGGCAATTTCCAGGAAGTGATCGATCAGTAAAGGTAAATCATCAATACGTTCTCGAAGGGGCGGGACCTCAATTTCATGTGTTGAGAGCCTGTAATAAAGATCCTTGCGAAAACGATTTATGGCTGCTGAATCATTCAGGTTTTTATTTGTGGCCGCAATAATCCGCGCATTTGACTTCTTCGTAACATCTGAACCAATTGTAAAATATTCCCCTGTTTCCAGAAGCCGTAGAAGTTTGACCTGGGAGGTACTGCTTAAATCTCCTATTTCATCAAGAAACAGCGTGCCATTGGCTGCCGTTTCAACAAGCCCGCTGCGGAGCTGAAGTGCGCCTGTAAAAGCGCCTTTAATATGCCCGAAAAGTGTATCGGTAAACATATTATCTTCAAGGCCCGCTACATTCACAATTACGTATTCCCCAGTTCTTCCGCTGAGTGTATGTATGGCGCGAGCCACCAGTTCCTTTCCAGCACCCGTCTCACCTGTAATAAGGATGGATTGGGTCGTTTTAGCGATAGATTCAATATACATAAATAGAGACCGCATTTTATTGTTGCTGGTAATAATCGCAGAAAAAACCTCGGGTTTTTCGAGCTTGTCCGAAAGAAAGCGCTTCTTTAAGCTCCTATTCTCCTCCTTTAATTCCTTAATCTCGATTGCCCTCCGCACAGATGCGACAAGCTTATTGTTTTCGATCGCCTTTACCAGGTAGTCGAATGCCCCCATTTTCATACATTCCACTGCTGTGGAAACTTCATTCATACCGGTTATTATTATTATTGGGAGGTCGGGATGGTCCCGTTTGATTGCCGGCAGCAATTCCTCGCCGGATATATGGGGCATGGTCAAATCTAAAAGCAGTACACCTATGTCATGCCTGGTAATTATCTCCATTACTTTCCGGCTATCCTGACAGCAAATAACATTGCCTATGCCGTCTGATTCAAGGACCCCGCTTAAGCTTTGCAGAATACGTTCCCGCATTACAGAATAATTCACACCTCCGACAACCATATCCCCATTTTCTTCATAATACCTGTCAATGATCGGTCTCACACTGTTCCAGGCCTTTTTTAAAATAGGAGAATTGGACATGATGAATTGATTGGGATTGTTGATCTCGTGGGCCACACCGGCAACAAGAACACCAAGAGAAGCCATTTTGTCCGTCTGGATGAGCTGCTGCTGCTGGATTTCGGCCTGCTTTTCAGCCTTTTTGCGCCTGGTAACGTCCCTGATAGATGCTACCAGGACAGGACCGCCTGTATCAAGAAATTCTCTGATTTCTATCTCAGCCTGAAAAGTTGTCCCATCCTTTTTCAAAGCTATGATCTCATGGGGTTCCTCATTACCTGAAGCTGTCGCAGCACGATAAACATCTTTATAATCCGGTGCAATTATTAAATCCTCCAGGTTCTTACCGATTATATCTTTTATTTCATAACCAAACGTCATTGTAAAGGCAGTATTAACGTCAAAAATAATCCCCTTGCTGTAAAGAACTATTCCCTCAAAGGCTACTTCTGATAACTTTTGATATCGTTCCTCGCTGTTCTGATGGGCTTTCTCGGCCTGTTTACGCCCGGTTACAGCTTTGAAAATAAACAGGCTGAATATAAAAAACAATCCTATTACGATAAATCGTATATATACTTCGTGTTTCGGGACTTTAAGTACCAGCAGATCTAACATTGTACCCGTATAAAAATAAAAGTAGTCAAATACCGTATCAAGAACCCAAAAGATCAATCCCAGGAAAATAGTAATTACCAGAACCCGATTTTTGCTTTTCATGAAACATTCTCCGCCCTATCTGGGAAAACCTGCTAATTTGATTATAGTTCAGAATTTTTGAAAATACAATGTTTCAGTATCAAACAAAACACTTTGATGTAAATACGTCGATGATATTATGTCAACGAGATAGAAAAAATACTTTTTTCTTGCCATAGTATAAAACTGTTGTATAATTGGGAAAAAATATCATATAATTAGTTCCTGGTGCTGCCTCCGGGCTTGCCCGACTTAGTCGTGGCCGAAGTTGTCACCAGGAACTAATTAAAAGATGCGTGGATGGGTGTAAATCGTTGTTACCGGATTACCTAAAAATATCGGCTAAGGGGTATTTCCGGAAACCTGCTGATATATTTTTGCTTATCAATCTATTGAGAGAGGAGAAATACTGATGGAAAATTTTGATTTTTGGTGCGGCACCAGAATTATCTTCGGCAGAGGAACAGAAAAACAGGCGGGAGAGGCAGTCAGCATGTACGGAAAGACTGCGCTGCTGCATTACGGAGGCGGCAGCATAAAAAAATGGGGGTTATATGACAGAGTTATCAAATCTTTAAATGAAGCCGGTGTAAAAACAGTCGAACTGGGCGGAGTCAGACCAAACCCCACCTATGAACTTATTTACGAAGGTATTAAATTGTGCAGGGAGCACTCTGTTGATTTGATCCTTGCGGTAGGAGGGGGAAGTGTAATAGATTCTGCAAAAGGCATCGCTGTAGGTGCTCCTTATGAAGGAGATGTCCTTGACTTTACACTGAAAAAAGCAGTTGCAAAAGAAGCCTTACCGGTGGGGGCCATCCTGACGCTGCCGGCGGCAGGTAGCGAGTCCAGTCAGTACGCTGTAGCTACACATGAAGTTGATGGGTACCCTTACAAAAGAGATGTTGTCTGGGAAAATTTTCATCTCATTCGACCTAAATTTGCCATTTTAAATCCCGAGCTTACCTGCACACTGCCTCCCTTTCAAACCGCGTGCGGTATCTGCGATATCATGGCCCACGTGATGGAGAGGTACTTTACTTCGGTAAAAAATGTCGAGTTGACGGACAGACTCAGCGAAGCCGTGCTGAAAACTGTCATCAACAACGGCCGCGTTGTAATGAAAGAACCCGAAAATTACGATGCCCGGGCGGAAATAATGTGGGCAGGCTCGGTAGCGCACAATGACTTACTCGGGACCGGAAGACAGCCTGATTTTGCATCGCATATGATAGAGCACGAGATCAGCGGTATTTATGACATAGCCCACGGGGCCGGGCTTGCGATAATTTTTCCCGCCTGGATGAAACACGTTTATAAAAATAACCTGGATAGATTTGTTCAGTTTGCTGTGAGAGTATGGAATGTGGATCATAATTTTTATTCTCCGGAACAAACTGCACTTGAAGGTATTGAGAAATATGAAAAATTCTTAAAAGAAATAGGTTTACCAACCAGGCTGAGTGAAGAAAACATACCAGCCGACAGATTTGAAGAAATGGCTGAAAAAGCAATGAAACCCGGAAGCATTAAAAAAATGACCGCAAAGGACATTGTGGAAATATTTAAGCTTGCATCCTGACCATAAACATCGGGTTTAAACACTTATACCGGAGCTCTGGCAGGCTTATACCAGGCTAACAAAACACACGAATGAAAACAGATATTATCCGTACGAAAACCTCACACCCGTGCCGCCCCTGGGCTCGCTGAACTCTACAGCATCGGCCTTGTACACATTCCAGCAAGCCCCGCATTCAACACACTGGTCCAGCCTCGCCGGACGAAATATATCACCGTCCCGTTGCCACACATTCCTGATGCAGAATTTAGCACAATCGCCGCATCAGCTGCACTTCTCTTCCTCTACAGAAATAAACTTTCCCGCGTCACCGGAGCTGTAATCGACTTTTATCTTGAGCTTCATTTATTCCGCCTGATAAGATATTATTTACAGGCTCAGGTAAAAAGTAAAATAATTTGAAGTGGAAAAAGGATTAACAAAATTGGCCGCGACGGGCATACTGGGCGAAAATGCGACGTTAGAGAGCAAGCAAAAATAACTTCCAAAAATAGTTGAATGTGCAATAATGATTAAATGAAATGGGTTGGAATTTATTTAGATGAATGATAATTCTTTATATATAAATAATTACGCAAAAAATAAATCTTGAAAAAAACTCCCGGATATGCAAACATTATAAATATTTACTAATGTTTACACACTAGCCCGACTTTCCTAGTTACAAGTCATAATATCTAACAAGTTTATGTATATAAAGAACTTACACGAATTCATAACTATGCCCTAAACATAAATACAAATATAAGATTTCTTTAAGAAATGCCGTGAAGTAACTAACAATTTGAAGGAAAGAAATCTTCATACACTTATTTATAATTACTATTATTGCAAATAGTTACATTTAGCATATCAAATTTCTTATGACCAATGTGGTAACTACTTCTGAAAGATGCCCAAAATACACACAAAATAATGCTTGACTCCCAATTATCTATGCCCTAAATTGTCTTTAGGATATAAC
>DRHN01000196.1 GCA_011049595.1 Spirochaetota bacterium
AAGGATGTTGACCGCTTCGGCTGGTCCATGGTCAGGATGTGCCCCACTACATCTGCCTTGTCTATTGCCAGGAGCTGTTTTTCTTTGATTTCTTATCATTTGGTTTGTATAGTATAATATATTTGATCTATTTATTATGGAGATATAAATGGCTATAAAATATCCTCCCGAACTTCACCCCTCAATTATTGAAAAAGAAGGGAAAAAAGAAGGTGTTATTCTCCCTATTGCAGAATATGAGAAACTTCCGGAATATTTAGAAGAGATTAAAGATATTCCGGATTACATTAAACGAAAGAATGAAGAAGAAATAGACATCGAAGAAGCCTTCAGGAATGTATGAATCTCGAATTATAAAAGTTCCTATCAAAACCAGTAAAATTAAATTAATATCCGGGATCCTGTCATTATCAGCAGGGAGCGGTGTGTCCTTTTTTGCTTTTTCTCTGCGCTACCTTTATAAATCGGATACCCCGGGTACCGATATCCCCCACATCATAGCGGTTGCCGGGTCAATCATTGGATTCGGCATTTTGTGGTTTTTTGATAGAAAAAAGTCCGCTGCCTTCGGGCCGAATGTACCCGGGAGCAGAGGAAATTACCGCCGACTTTTTATAGTTCCCGCTGCGTTTTCGATCAACATACTCTCATTATTTTATTACCTGGCGAAATCAGGATTTTCCACTAAAATGACCCTTATCAATAATCTTTTAAACATGAACAACTCGCGAGTTTTTGTTTCACTGGTCTCAGGGTCTCTATATGCGATCATTGCACTCCTTTTTTATGCCGGTTTAAATATTTTAAACCCCAAAAAAGTGATCAGGCAATTTAACTTAAGGGTATTTGCCTTATTCTGTTCGATAGTTCTTATCCTCACCATCTCATATGTCAGAGTATTTATTACTCATTACACGATTTTTCCGAAGGCAGCAGTCCTGGGGGGGACAGGGCACACGGCAGGCCCCTGGCTCACATGGCATGATGACCCCAAAAGCGCTATTTGTGTCAGCTGGTTTACGGCTGAAAAAAAGGGCACCCGTATGTACTACGGCAAAGATCCGGATAATTTAAACCTGACTGCATCCCGAAAGGATGATGTTTTCCTCCACAAAGTGTTTATTGAAAATCTGTCCCCCGACACTATATACTATTACAGGATCCATGAAACATTTGAGACCCCGCACAGCTCCGTTTTATTCAGTTTCAGGACCGCCCCGGATGTACAGCGTCCGTTTGAGTTTATCGTGTTAGGGGACATGCAGCCTGGAGATGATATCACCGAAAATGCCAATCGGATATTTATTTCTGAGCTTTTATTGGTATCAGATAAAGACACTTTTGATTTTATAATTCAGCTTGGCGATCTTACCGAAACCGGGGAGGATGTTGAAGCATGGCACAGAGTGTTGAACAATCTGTCAAGGATTTCCGCATTACACCCTACCATGACCGCCATCGGTAATCATGAATGGGGGCTCAAGGGGAAATGCCGCTGTCCCGGGAGATACAGGTTCTAGTTTCGCTTCGATATTTTCATATCCCTATGACAATCCTGAGCAGGGGAGATACTATTCTTTTAATTACTTGAATGCCTATTTTATCGCGCTGGACCCTTATGAGCACTATAATCACATTAGCAAAACACAGCTCGGCTGGCTGGAAAATGAATTAAAGCAGGCCAGAGCCAGCAGGGAAATAGATTGGATATTCGTGTTCATGCATCCTAGCATTCTGTCAACCGGTACATCACCGGTTTATTTTGACCTGCAGGAAACCCTTATCCCTCTGTTCGACAGGTATGCGGTCAGTGCTGTTTTTTACGGGCATGACCATCATTACGAGATGTACAGTTATACGTACGGGGCAAACGGATTGCTATTTGACCCGTCCCATCAGTGGCTTCACAGCGATGTAAAATATATCCTGACCGGCAGCGCGGGTGCTCAGCTTGAAATAAATTACTCGGTCCTGAAACGCAAGCCCTGCAATTACCGTCGTAAATGGTTTACCACAGCGGGCAATGCGTTTCAAACAAAAACCTATGTCCGCGGTCCCTGGAATGAATCCAGGCAGATCGAACATGTGTCAGTGAAATTTTCAGACTTTGCCACCACGGGCCAGCATACCTACCAGCTCCCGGGTGAGGAGATCTATCAAACAGATATCACAGATTTTGGTTATATTTACGGAGAACAAACCCTGAGCTATGTGCGCGTGCGGATTGACCAAACCACCTGTCAGATAAGCGCCCATTACCCCGAAGGAGATCTTATAAGAGGACCTGAAGCCGTTCTCCCTCAATTCCGGACTTTTTATTAATAACCATGATGAGTTGGTTTTCTCTTTATTATAGGCATAATTCTTCTCCTAATTATAGTCTTTATAATCTACTGTAATAACCGTTTCCCTCGATAAATTTAAATGTAATTCGCCGGTTTCCGGAGGTTACACTGTCTGGTTTACTTAATTACAGCTATTTTTTTACCAAAATCCAAGCATCTCTCTAAACTTTCCTTATCGGGGTTCCACATAACACGTATCCCTTCGTTGATAATCGAAAAACCGGATTTATCTAATTGTTCGGTTAAAATCTTAATCGATTCTCCACTCCAACCATAACATCCAAATGCAGCAGCTTTCTTATTTTTAAGGCCAAGACCTTTAATTTCTTCTATTATTCCTGCAACAGAGGTAAGAATCCCGTGGTTTATTGTGGGTGAACCTATCAGCATAATTTTTGATTTAAATATTTCTGTGATAACATCATTTTTATCGGATTTCGATAAATTGAAAAGCTTTACATTAATTTTTTCATCAGCCTCATGAATTCCTTTTGCAATATTTTCCGCCATTATTTTTGTACCATCCCACATCGTATCATATATAATGGTAATTTGATTTTCCTGATATGCATTTGCCCAGGATAAATATTTCTCAACGATTTGTGTTGGATTTTTTCTCCAAATAACACCATGACTTGTTGCAATTATGTCTATAGGAATATTATCCTCCGTTAAGTAACATGCCATACTATCCGGCCAATGCAGCATTTTCATTTCAACGAATATTAATTCTTTTCCATTTCCAAGAGGTAGTTTGTCGCCGGTTTTTACAGGGTTAAAATTCCAATCCTCATGATAATGCCCTTTGATAGACTTTATACCATTTGAAGTGCAATAAATAGGCGTATCCGGAATATACTTCATAAGCTCAGGGAGTGCACCACTGTGATCAATCTCTGCATGATTTGTGATAATATAATCGATTTTATTTAAATCAATTTCCTTTGCGAGATTATCAACAAATTCTTTTGCAAATGGCATCCAAACTGTTTCAATAAGAACATTTTTTTCTTCTCTTATTAGATAAGAGTTATAACTGGAACCATGGTGTGTCGAATATTCGTTGCCATGAAATCTTCTCAGTTCCCAATCAATTTTTCCAACCCAATATACATTATTTTTTACTTTGATATTCATCGTGTTTCTCCTTTCAAATTTTTATTAGCAGGTCATGGATAACATGCTAATATGTTATACTTAAATTTTATGAAGTTACTGTTGTGATTTCCTTTCCGCTCGGCGTTCCCAAAGAAACACAACCCACGATAATATACCCGTGTACATGATAGCTTCCGGGAGGAACTTTAGCCCAAAAGATACTGGCAACTTTGTATAAATCCATCCTTCTATAGTACCTGGAGAAACTCCCTGAGGAGCTAATTGCATAAGTATAAAAAGCGCTCCCCATAATGGCGCCCAGCCCTACTTTCTTTCAATAAAAACTCTGCGGAAAGGAATTAATGCTAATGCGATAATTGGACCGCGGATGAACTGAAATAGAGGCCCAAATGTCACAAATGGGGAGCTCATAGGCCGCATAAAGCTTGCCATTTCAGGCTTCGAATACTTCGCGGCATAATTAAAAACATTATAAAAGATTGCCCCTGCGATAAAGTAGCTCACAACATGAACTATCGTAACCCGCCCAACAAAACCCAATATGCGTTTACGGTTTGTAGGTTTTCCCATTTTCTATATCTCCTTTTTCTAATATTTTATATTTCAGTGTTTATTTCCTACCCTGGCATTATTATGTAATATGTCATTAATTTAAGTAATTAAATACTACGTTACTATTATTCCCAATGTGCCCTGAGTGGCGAAAAATATTGTTGATTATTATATAAGTGAATAATCCCTGGAAATCAGGTCTCACCGCTATATTGCGGATCTCTATTACGGATATTATATTTACAAAAAGGCTGTAGTTTTTCGGTAGTAAAAGCATTCGTGAATATTTCATGGGCAAATCAGGGGCTTTTCACGGTTTTTTTTCGTATGTCGGCGAACCTCGAATTCTAAAAACTATCAATTTTGGGGATTTCTTGGTATTCTGGGAGGGTTTTGCATAACCGCTGGAGCTAAGCACTGAATTACGAAAGGAATGAAACCCAATTATGTACACTGATTGACCATAAAATAATATGTACTATGTTATTTAAAGGGGGAGAAAATGCCCACAAATGCCTCACAAAAAGTGGTAACAACAGAAAAACAGTATAGTCTGTTAAAGATCTTCGCGGCACGTGGATTTCTATCATCCTCCATGGCTCGATCATTGTGTTCTGGACCGTTTTGATACTCCGTTTGATACTGAGTTAGTACCTTAACAATTTCTTTGTTTTTTTGGCACAAACTTTAGTTTGCAGGAAACATATTCCCAATCAATAATGTAGCTTGTCCAGATTAGGGTAATGCTGAGAAGGATTTGGAATGATCTCAACACAACGGTCACAACACGGGATAATCGGTTCGCACCCTACTGTCCTTTTAACTGTAACAATTGGAAAAGATTAAGAGAAAACTCGGATATGTTCAGGTAGCAGGGTTACCAGGGCGAATCGCATTGCTAATCGATATCGCGTGACCACCTGAGTACGGGAGATCTTGCCGCGAGCACCTCGTCGACACGGCCTACCCTTGACTTTACAGGGGCTGTTTTCAGCTTTTGAGGGTCATGCTCCGCTTCCCGGGCAATTGATATCATGGCATCGATAAAAAGATCGAGCTTCTGTTTACTTTCGGTTTCAGTCGGCTCGATCATCAGCGCCCCGTTCACAACAAGTGGGAAATATATCGTTGGCGGGTGGAACCCGTAATCGATAAGTCTTTTTGCAATATCAAGCGTGGAAATTCCATACTCAAGCTGCTTTTTATCGCTTAGCACACATTCGTGCAGGCATGGAGTGTCGTAGGGAAGATCATAGAACTTTTTTAATTTTGATCTGATGTAATTTGCGTTTGCAACAGCAATTTTGCTGGCTCTTTTTAGTCCGGACCCGCCCATGGACACAATATACGTGTACGCTCTTACGAATATAAGAAAGTTCCCGTAGAAAATTTTAATTTTTCCGATAGATTTTGGAATATCGTAGTCAAAAACATAGTTTTGGTCTTTCTTTTTTATGACAGGTACAGGCAGATATTGGCTAAGGTCCTTTTTTACCGCAAGGGGGCCTGCGCCCGGGCCTCCTCCGCCGTGAGGTGTCGAAAAAGTTTTGTGCAGGTTTATGTGGACCAGGTCGAGCCCGGTTTCTCTGACGCTTACGATACCCATGAAAGCGTTCAAATTCGCCCCGTCACCGTACACAAGTCCGCCCTTTTCATGGACTATCGCAGAAATCTCTTTTATATCGGTCTCAAATAAACCGAGGGTGTTGGGGTTGGTGATCATGATCGCGGCTACGTCCTCATCCATTGCTGCTGCTACAGATTTTTTATCAATGATACCATCTTTATTCGATTTAACAGAAACAGCTTTAAACCCGCACATGCTTACGCTCGCGGGGTTTGTGCCGTGTGCTGTATCCGGGATCAGTACTTTTGTTCGTTTTTGCATTTTATCGGCAAAATACGCTTTTACGACCAGCATCCCGGTAAGCTCACCGTGGGCGCCCGCTGCCGGCTGAAGAGTGACACTGTTCATTTCAGTTACGGTGACTAAAAGGCAGTCCTCAAGCTCATTGTAATATTTTTTAAGCGAAACCCCCGCAAAAATATTTTTCCGGGACAAAGCATCAACAATCTCGACCGGGTCCCTGTCGGTTTGCAGGACAAATTCATTGAAAGTGGGCGATTCGAACTTGAGCTTTACACCATCGATCCCGAGCAGCTGCTTTTTTGCATATTCACTCCTGCTGTAATTTAACCGAGCTATTTTTTTTATTCCACTTTTCCCCAGACAGGAGAGATATATCGCGGCTGTGAGCGCGCAAAGACCTTCATTCGTGCAGATGTTGGATCTGGCCCTTTCACGTCTGATATGCTGTTCTCTTGCTGTAAGGGTAAGGACATACGCGCTGTCCCCGTGGACGTCAACCGTTTTTCCAACGACCCTTCCCGGCATGTTTCGAAGGTGTTTGTTTTTTACGGTTAATATTCCGAGATAGGGCCCGCCAAAACCGGGCGGCATTCCCAAACTCTGTCCTTCGCCGCATGCTATGTCCGCGTTGAAATCACCGGGAGGTTTCAGCAATCCAAAAGCCAGGGGGTCTGAAAAAGCAGCAATAAACAGCGCGGGACCTTCCCTTATTATTTTATCATATACATTAAGCTCTTCTATTATCCCAAAAAAATTAGGGGACTGGATTACTACACCCGCTGAATCACCATCCAGCGCTTCGAGGAGCTTTTTTGGGTCAGTTACACCTTTATCATTACATGGTATTTCAATGATTTCAGTTTTATCAATATTCATGTAGGTTTTTATTACCTGTCTGTATTCGGGATGGACGGTCCCGGAGATAAG
>DRHN01000197.1 GCA_011049595.1 Spirochaetota bacterium
GAATTAAAATACCATATCCAGTATTTCCTGTCAATAATTTTTTTTATTATTTTTGTATTTTTTAAGGGACCAGCACTAATTTCCCGACAGTGCTTACAGCCTGGGAATCATTGTTTTTACACGGGAACCTGCGTGAGGGACAGACCGTTCTGATCCACGCGGGTGCTGGGGGGGTTGGACATGTAGCCATACAGCTTGCCAGGCAAAAAGGTATACGGGTGGCAACGACAGTCTCGAACAATGACAAAAAGGAAATGGTAGAAAAACTCGGCGCCGAAAAAGTCATACTGTACAATAAAAATGATTTTGTGGAAGATACCCTCGACTGGACGGATGGAAAAGGGGTGGATGTGGTGTTTGACCTTGTAGGAAAAGACACCTTTTATAGATCTTTTTCATGCGTCAGGTGCTACGGGTGCCTTGTAACAGCCCTCGGACCTGAACCTGAAAATGCTGACTGGAAAGAGGCAAGGCTTCGAAATATCAGGGTCAACTTTGCGCTGATACTGACACCAGGGTATTACAATCTTGTTGATATGCAGAAAGAGCAGGTGCGGGTTCTAAAAGAAGCCGCCGGTATGGTGGAAGCCCGAAACCTCGATGTGCATGTCAGCAGAACATTCCCCCTTGAAAAAGCCCCTGAAGCTCACAGGGTTCTCCAGGAGGGCCACACTGTCGGGAAATTAGTGCTGGTCCCTTAAAAAATACAAAAATAATAAAAAAAATTATTGACAGGAAATACTGGATATGGTATTTTAATTCTCAATTGTAATGTACGTACATTCATACATTCTAAAGTTTTAAATCTTACGGATAATTTGTTAAGATGATAAACAAGAATATCCCCATCCCGATCTATTATCAGTTGATGCAGATAATAAGAAGTTCTATAGAAAGAGGCGAATTAAACCCCGGTGATTCAATACCTACCGAAGTGAAGATCATGAATAAATACGGGATAAGCCGCGCGACGGTACGCCAGGCACTGTTGCAGCTTGTAAACGAAGGCTATATCCGGCGGATCAAAGCAAAAGGCACTTTTGTCAATTCACCTCCTGCGAGATCCAGGTTTATCGGGACCCTGAAAGGCTTTTCTGAAGAAATGAAACAAAAGGGGCTGCCTCATTCCACCAGGGTGCTTGATAATTCGATTATGCCGGCTCCTGTCCGCGCTGCCGAAAAGCTTCAAATAGCTTCCGGGGGACAGGTTTTTTACCTTAAACGTCTTAGATTTGTGCAGGGCGATCCCGTGCTGATAGCTGAAAGTTACCTCCCCGCTGTTATTTGCGGCGGGATCGAAAAAGAGAATTTCGAAGATATTTCTCTTTACGATCTGCTCGAGAACAAATACGGGTTGACCCTTCACCACGGCAGGCGGGAATTTGAGCCTGCCATGCCGGGCTCAAAGGAAGAGGCAGGGTTTCTGGGGATTACCCTTAAAACACCGATTTTATATGTGGAAAGTGTAGTTTACACGGAAAACAATACGCCGGTCGAATATGTCGAAATAAAGATCAGGGGCAGGTTTGCAGTGGACCTCGTGCAGGCATAATTAGATAAGAACTTTTTTATTAAAATAAATTAGGGTTTCACAAAATTTAGAAGGAGGTGTTAAATGAAACTTGGAGTATTCAACACATTGTTTTTGGAAAAGAGCCTGGAGGAGGCCCTGGATGCAGTGAAATCCTACGGTCTCGATGCAATTGAGATCGGCTGCGGCGGCTTTATACCAAAAAACCATATCAATCCTGCCGAGTATCTGGAGGATGATAAAAAGTGTAAACAGCTGTCCGACGCGCTTGATAAAAGAGGGCTCTTTATAAGCGCGCTGTCGTGCCATGGGAATATGGTCCACCCGCAGAAAGATTTCGCGGACCAGCACCGGAAAGATTTCCGTGAAACGATCCAGCTGGCAGGAAAAATCGGTGTGGAGCGGGTTGTCACTTTCGCGGGCTGTCCAGGTACCTCGGACAACGACAAATACCCGAGCTGGATAACCTGTCCATGGCCGGATTATTTCACGGAGGCGCTCAAATGGCAGTGGGAGGAGAAGCTGATCCCCCTCTGGAAAGAGGAAACGGCCTTTGCCAGAAAACACGGTGTCAAGATGATCGCGTTCGAAATGCACCCCGGGGATGCTGTTTACAGCCCGGACAAGCTTCTCAAACTGAGAGAGGCAGCCGGTGATGAATTAGGGTGTAATTTTGACCCGAGCCATCTTTTCTGGCAGGGCATAGACCCGACTGCGGCAATAAGAGCGCTAAAAGACTGTATTTATCATGTCCATGCAAAGGATTCCCGGGTCGAGCCTCTTGTGACCCAGGTGAACGGAGTTCTCGATAATAAACCCTACAGTGAAGAACCCGAGCGGTCGTGGCTGTTCCGTACAGTCGGTTACGGACATGACTATGTTTTCTGGAAAGATTTCATGAGCACACTCAGATTGATCAATTATGATTATGTTTTGAGCATCGAGCACGAGGATTCACTCATGAGCGGTGAAGAGGGTTTGACAAAAGCAATAGATTTCCTGAAGGACGTTATGATCTACAAACCGAGGGGCGCCATGTGGTGGGACTAGGCCCATGCCTGGTGAAAACCTGGTGATTAAAAGCTGGCTATTGGTACTGTTGTGTCATCATCAGCCGACGGCTGCTGATGACACAATCATAAAAAGTACATACAGGTTTATGGACCGGTCGAATTCCTTTAACGGCAGATGTATATGTGTATAAAGGGGTGATCAATGTATTCTAAAAGAATTGTTTACTTCGGGACCCGGGGGCAGGAGATAACAAGCAGGCATCTTGGGGCCTTTGTTGAACTTGGGGCCAATATTGTAGCGTGCGTCGAGGCCCCTCAGGGAAGCATTTCAACAACCCACACTGAAAAAGACCCTTACGAAGGTATAGACGAGATAGCTGAACGATTAAGCATACCGCTGCTTTGCCCTGTCAACCCGAAAGATCCGGGTTTTATATCCGGCATTAGAAAGCTGAAGCCCGATGTGCTTATAGTGGCAGGCTACCAGTTTTACATGACAAAACAACTGCTGGAAATACCTCCACTCGGTGCTATTAATTTTCACACGTCCTGTTTGCCGCGGCACGCGGGGATGCACCCGGGGTTCTGGGCGATATGGTACGGTGATAAAGAATCCGGCATGGTCATCCATTACATGGACGACGGTATTGACACCGGTGATATTATTTATGAGACCAGGGTGCCTGTGCTGCCGGGAGACACAATTAACGGGCTTTACGACCGCTGCTGGAAGTCAAGCGTGCCTCTTGTAAAGAATCTGCTCGAGGGGCTTGAGAGTAATTCCCTTCCCGGAAAGCCTCAGGATATGTCCCGGTACATTTATAATTACGAAATAATCGAAAAAGATTTCCAGCTTGATTTCAGACAGCCCGCGGATGTCCTTTCGGGAAGGGTCAGGATGGCGCCGGGGAAATTTTATTTTGTACTTAACGGTGAGAAATATTACGTGCAGGAATGTACAGTGATCGACGAGCCCGTGTACAACAGAAAATTTGAGATCGAGGTCCCGGTCAATATTGACAACAAACTTGTTTTTGTCACACCCAGGAAATTTTTTCAGATCGTCAAAGTCCTGAAAAATGGCGGGAATGTTGAACCGGTGCCGCTGATCGTTTGATCAAATTTAATAATATTAATCCAGGGAGGAAGATATGATAGTAAAACGGCACAGCAAGGAAGAGGTCCTTGCGGATATGCATAAAAAAATTGAAAAAGGGAAGCCTCTGTTTTTAGCAGCCTGCGGTACAGGGCTTGTAGCTAAGCTTCTCGAAAAAGCCGGCGCTGATTTTATCGTGACTTTTTCCGGCGCCAGGCTCAGGAATAACGGCTGGGGGACCATGTCCCAGTGGTGGCCGATATTAGACTCGAACGCGCAGGTCATGGACAACACAGAGCACGACATAATCACTTCTATAAAGGGAGATGCCTGCATCCTGACATGTGTTCAGGCGAACGACCCTCTTCGGGACATGACCATGGTGCTGGAGCATCTCAAAAAGATAGGTGTAATGGCAATATCCCATGTGGGGCCGTCGATCGGGTATTATGAAAAAAGCAGCCTTATGTACAAAGTCCTCACACAGGCCGGGATCACGCTGGAAAATGAGATAGAGATGCTGAAGCTGGCAAAAGAGATGGATTTGATCACCTTCGGCATGTCTTTTGATCTTGAGGACCCCGGAGCGATCATGAAAGGGGCCTTGCCTGATGCTTTCTGTTTTCACGCCGGCACGACCAAGGGAGGGTTGATGGGTTTTGACACGCCCTATACTGTTGAAGAAACAGCCCGGAGAACCGAAGAGGCTAACCGGATAGCCCTGAAGATCAAGCCGGATGTTATCCTTGTAGCCCACGGAGCAGCCCTCGAGACACCGGAGGAAGGGCAGTATATTCTCGATCACATCATAGCCCTTTTCCTTGAAAAGCTCCAAAGCCTTTATGGTACCCCTGGTGGCCAGACCGATGTTCGTCATCC
>DRHN01000198.1 GCA_011049595.1 Spirochaetota bacterium
AAAGAGGATGCGCGTATCCACTGTATGCAGGTATACCCTCGGCGTTTACAGCCTCGAGCATAATTGAGCGGGGCAGGCCGTTAAATGCGTCAGGGTCGTACCGCAGCATAAATATATGAACAGAATATTTTTTTCCCCTCAGGCAAATTTTTACAGGTTCAAGACCCTCGATCTCTTTCATAAGTCCGGTAAGATAGGCCGCGTTTTCTCTCCTGGTCTGGTTTTGTTCATCAAGCCTTTTGAGCTGGACCCTTAAAATAGCCCCCTGAAACTCAAGCATCCTGTAATTCCACCCAAGTTGATGAAATTCATACCAGGGTCTTCCTTTCTTTCGACCCGACCATGCGAGTGAATCCACTCTTTCGGCCAGTTTATCATCATCGGTTAAAACTATGCCACCCTCCCCTGCCGTCATGTTCTTGGACAGTTGAAACGAAAACATTCCCGAGTTTCCGATAGTTCCGGCCTTCTTCCCGTCCCATTCAGAGCCGTGAGCGTGGGCTGCATCCTCGATTACAACCAGGTCATGTTTACGCCCCAGTTTCAGGATCCCGTCCATATCCGCTATCTGCCCACCGAAGTGACAGGGAATGACAGCTCTTGTCCTGTCCGTGATCGCTTCCTCGACCCTTGCAGGATCGATATTGTATGTTTCCGGGTCTATGTCCGCAAAAACCGGCACGGCGTTCGACTGGAGCACACAGGTGGACCCGGCCACAAAAGTATATGCCGGAACGATCACTTCATCACCCGGCCCTATACCGTGGGCGCGAACGATCATGTCAAGCGCGCCGGTCCCGTTATTACACGCAATACCATATTTTGCCCCATGGAACGCGGCAAACTCCTCCTGAAAGAGGGCCACCTCTGAGCGCGGCCCTTCATCGGACTCATGCATATCCAGACCGGTGGCATAGCTGTACCTCCACCAGTTGCCGGATTTCAGGACAATATTGACAGCTTTTTCTTCTTCTTCATCAAAGACCGGCCACCTGTGAAAATCCTCTACCCGTGTCTTGTTGCCGCCTTTTAACGCCAGTTTTGCCATGTTCTCTCCATTGCGGGTATATGATCAAAAACCATACCATAACTTCCAGTTAATTTTTTTTGTAAATTCCCTTTACCTTAAAATTATTTTTATCACAGTATATCGGCCGTGCCCACAAATATTCATCAAATTATACAACATTTCCTGCCGGGCGTGCTTTGACAATCAGGTTTTTTCTTTCACAAGATCTCCCAGGATCTTCTTTAATATATTGTCCTGCGGGTAGGCATTTCCAAGATGCTGCCTGTAACCCTCTGCAAATTTAAAACCGCTTTTTTCTCCATATATCACCCCGGTGTTTTTCATGTACTCGATATATTTGTCCATACCGTGCTGCTCCATGAGCCAGTCTCTCTGGCTTTTGTGACAGGAAAGCATCCGTGCTTTGAAATCCATCACATCGGTTATGTTTACATGTATCCGCTGCTCGATAAAATCCCCGTACATGTTTTTGCCTTCAAACGGGTTCCAGTAGTACAGGTACGGGACCCCCGCTGTCCGTGGCTGAGGCAGTACTGATTCGGTAAAATAGTTCGGTATCGACGCCTGAAAGCAGGATGTTCTCACGAGCCTGCTTACAACCTCATGCTCGATCATGTAGTCCTCGTG
>DRHN01000199.1 GCA_011049595.1 Spirochaetota bacterium
CTTTCAAGCAGATCAAAGTCAAGCTCAGGAAGACTTTTGTACATGCCGTGGGAATTTCCGATCGAAACTGCAAGTATGTCCACCCCTGTTTCTTCCGCAAATGCAACCGCGTCTTCAAGGGTTGTTAAGGTTGACTCGCGGCCGCCTTCAACTACAGTTGAGTCTACCAGCCCGACAGCGCCTATCTCACCCTCTACAGTCACACCAAGAGGGCGCGCAAGTCTTACAACTTCTTTCAACGCCATGCTGTTCTCTTTAAAGGGTTTCAAGGAAAAGTCAAGCATTACGGATGTGTAGCCGGCTGCAAGGCATTCTTTGACTTCATCGATGGAAGTCCCGTGATCAAGATGAAGGGAAACGGGTATCCTGTATCTATTTATCAAACTGTGAGCGACCACGCTCATGTATTCCGGCTCAAGCACGGAAAATTCCGCCCAGCCGGTCATGATCATTACCGGAGCATCAAGCTCAGCCGCACAGTCAAGGACCGCTTTCATTGTCTCGGCGCTCCAGACACAAAAGGAGGGCACTGCGTAACCCCTTTGTTCCGCTTCTTTTATCAGTTCAATCGAGGGGATGAATTTCAAGTTCTGCCTCCGTTCATGTCGTGTTGTCATCGGGTATTAAAAACACATATTTCCAATTCATTCAACAGGCGGGCTTTACGCCTCGCCCTTAATAATACTGTAATTCTTTTTATTTGTACACGGTGAAATAGTGGAAGAATGTTTAAAACGCTAGCTGTTTTCAAGTTTTTTCAAAGCTCCCCCGATTTTTCTGATTTCATCCTTCATGTCCGATTCTCTTGCTTTTACATCCGCGGCTTTGAGTTTTTCAATCGCCTGCTCCTTTTGGGCATCCGGGCTTCTTCCCGCGAGGTAGATACCGTACTCCCTCAGAGCGGGAACCAGGGTCGTAACATAGTTGTTTTTCTGCGATTCACTGATCGCTGTCTCGAAGTAGCCCCCGGGGGAATCAGAAAGACCGGTCAAAGCCATTATCTTTTTCAAATATGCCCCGGCTTCTCCTGTTAACGGTCCCCCGGCGGATAAGGCCAGTGCTATACCCAGGTGTGTACGCCCGTTTTCCACATCCGATTTGATGGTCTCCATGTTTTTCAGGTGGTGATATGCTACCTTCAAGGCCATGGCTTTTTTTCTGTATCTTGCGTAAAGGCAAGTCAGGTAGGAATAAGCGTAACCGTAATAACCCACAGCCTTGATCTCCTGCATTACCGACAGGGCTTTCTTGAGATACCCGAAAGCCCCGGAAGGATCGCCGCGCTGGTAGTGAACAACACCTATACTGAACAGTGCGTAGGATATGGCCAGCTTTTCGCCCATATCCTCCGCGAGATTCAATGAGTCACTGAAGTATTCGGACGCCTCTTTATAATTCCCCCGCTGCATCTGGATCGCCCCTAAATTGATAAAGGCAGCGGAAATACCGCTTTTATATCCGATTTCCTGATATATCTCTTTCACTTTTTCGAAATTTTCCGCTGACTGGTCCAGCATCCCCCTGTTTTTATATATCACACCCATGTCATACAGGGGATAGGTCTCGAACCGCTTATCCCCGAGCTTTTTAAATATCTGCTCGGATTCCCGGTACTGGTCCATCGCCAGTTCATAATTACCGGTATCCCTGTGCACCACCCCGGTATAATACAGGGCAAGTCCGATCCCTTTTTCATCGTTCAGTTCTTTCTTGAGCCCCATAGCCTTTTCGTAATATTCCAGGGCGCTTTCAAACTTACCCATGCTCCAGTAGGTACGCCCCAGGTACATGTACGACCGGCTTATCACCCATGTGTCTCCATAATAAGCAGTTATATCTATTGCTTCCTCCAGGATACGTCTTGCGCTTTCGAAACTGCCCATTTTTTGATAGATCTCACCAAGATGGACCCGCAGTTCGGCCCTCTTTTTAGGAAGGTTGATTCTGTCTGCCATCTCTATCCCGCTTTTCAGAAATGAGGCCGATTGCTCCCATTCCCCGACCAGCTCGAACACGGCACTTTTAAGGTCAAGGGTTTTAACTTTTTCGTATTCCGATTCCGCGAAATCCAGAAGTTTGTCGTAAAACAGCAGAGCCTTCTCGTTCTTGTAGTTTTCCCTTGCATAAAGAGCGGATTTTTTATAGTATTCGATCGTTTTAGACTTTATCCCCGAGTTCTCGTAGTGATAAGCGATATCGGCATACAGTTTTTCCTCACCGGAGTGAAGGTCTTCTAAAGACTGGCCTATTCTCATGTGTGTTTCACGAAGCTGGTCTTTCAACTGCATTTCATAAGCTGCATCGCGTAACATCCCGTACTTGAAAATACATCGATCTTTTGACTGGGCCTGCCAAACCCCCGTCCGCTCACCCAGGCTTATAAGCTCATCGATATCTTCTTTTTTTAACAAAAGAGTAAGTATTGTCGGGTCGAACTCTCTGCCAATGACGGAAGCAGCCTGTACGGCCTCCTTCAGCTCTGCGGGCAGACTGTCTATACGTGAAACGAGCAGGCTGTTCATCCCGGCAGGGACTTCGTTTTTGTGAACGGTTAAATGATACCCGTCTTTGCCTTCTTTGATGAGACGATTGTCTGTAAAATACTGGCACAGCTGCTCCACATAAAAGGGGTTTCCTTCCGTTTTTTGAGAGATATAGCCCGCCAGCTCTTCATCGGGCCGCCCCCCGAGTTTTTCCGATATGAGCTCGAGAACATCCCCCGATGATAAATTGTCCAGAGTTATCTCGTTTGCGGCAATATTTTCGCTTTTAAAAAAGACCGGGTTTGAACCATCTTCCCGCATACGTCCTGAAGCAATGATCAGGATAGGGAATTCCTGTATGTTATTCGAAAGCATTTCGAAAACCTTCTTACTGTCCTCGTCAATCCAGTGTAGATTCTCGAGCGTAATCACAAGAGGTTTGAGCAGGCTCTTTGCTTTGAAAAACTCTTTCAGGGCAAATACCGTATTTTCAAACCTGTTTTCAGGCTCCAGCTGCTCGAAAAGCGAACCCGGCCAGTGGAGGCCGATCACCGACCCCAGTATAGATTTCACCCTCTCGAGTTCCTCTACGATCTGCGGTGCCGGTACGGATGTCTTTAATTTTCGAACATCATCCAGCAGTTCAGAAAACACACGGTCAAAACTCTTCCTGTTCTCAGCGGCAGCCTTGTTTTCCATCTTCTGAAAGAAGTCATTGAAAAAACGTGTCAGGGGGTTGAGGCTTTTTCTTATAACACCGTCTGCCTCAAGACTTATTACGTCAACCCCCTCGCTAATGACCGAAAGAAATTCATCAACGAGCCGTGTTTTACCTGTCCCTGCCTCCCCGTAAATGTAAATTATACCCGCGAAGGTGCTGCTGAATATCGATTTTGACCATTCATCCAGTTTTTTTAGCTCATCGTCTCTACCGATAAAACGGACATCGTAATAACCTTTTCCGGCTTGGGCCCTTTTAGCCTCCAGCTCGTAGACATCTAAAGCAAGCTCTTTGCCTTTAAACCGCATGGGGCCGTGGGATTGGAGAATATATCTGTTCTGGGAACGGTCCGATACCGATCGCGATACCCGGATAGTTCCCCATTCAGCGCTCATCGTTATCCTTGCGGAGATATTGACGACATCGCCCAGCACGGTGTAGGTATTCCGCAGGTTAGAGCCCAGCAGGCCCGCGAAAACCGTGCCATAGTTAATCCCTATTCTGATTTTATCAAATAATGCCTCCTTTAAATCGAGGGAAAAATTGACCGCTTTAAACAGGTTGTCTTTCCGGGAAACCGGGGCCCCGAATACGACCAGCGCCAGGCAGCCCTTGTCACCTGAATCAAGAGAATTGAAATATCCGCCGAACTCTTCCGATTTGGCGAGGATCCCTTTAACGACACCGGTCATATCGCCCTTGTTGTTTTTAATGGAAATGAAAACAGCTGCGACCGTACGAAATTCTCCCGTTTTCGAATAGTCTATGACCGACTGCGGATAAAACCTTTCAAGCACATTTCTGGAGATCTCATGAAACCCTCTATTGGAGCTTTCGGCAAGCGGATCCATTCTCGCTTCATGAACATCCTCTCTCAGCTTGTTGAGAAGAAAATAATCATCGCTCAGCTCGCTGTAGACGAGGTTTTTCGTGGTGAGTTTTTTTAAAACCTTTCTGTCAAAAACAATTTCATCAATATCAGCATGTTTTTCTGCCGCGACACAGGAATCTATGGCATCACCATAAAATAAATAAGTTTGAAAGGCGGGAGTGCCGATGCTTGTCCATTCCACGGACCCCGAGGATATGCCGGTCCTTGCTGCCAGCTTGAAGGTACCCCCTCGGGTCTCTGTTTCCCCGAAATCACTGAAGATCCGCTTGATAGCGAGGGAGGCGATTAGAGCTTTATACCCGTTTCCCGGAAAAATCGCTGTAAACGCATCCCCGGCAAATGTTGTTATAAATCCGCCGTTCGAGTATATGGTCTGGATAGGAAGGGTAAATATTCTGTTGATAATATTGGAAAGAATCTCAGCGCCTTCTTTACCATGCTGCATGAGCGATTCAGTCAGCCTGGTAAACCCCGATATGTCCAGGAACAGAGCGGTTGCATCCATACTCCCGGAAGATTCGCCTTTTTGCAGCTTTTCATGGATAAAATAAGGAATGAGGTTGTTCATTTCTTTTAATTCCTTTCGATCTTTTCAGGAGGGCCCTTAAAAACAATATAACATGTTTAAGTAATACCGTTGGTAATTTTTTACCATGCTCCTTCCGGCAAGAATTGCCGCTCCCAGCGCGGAAGCCTCTTTTGCATCAGCAACAAAATTAAATCCAGGCTCAGGCGGATAACATGGCTGAAGCAAAAAAATCTAAACAAGGAGAAAATTACCAAAATATGTGCGGTTTCAATTTTTCCGAAGGTAATGTCGAGGAAATGATGGAAAGGATGAAGGATTGCTGCCCTGATGAAAAAGAGAGGGGCGACTGCTGCTCGATGACGAGCGAGACGATGGGAAGTGAGAGCAGCAGCCCTGATAGAAAAAAGAAGACCGAATCCAGGCAATGACCATCTGAAATCCTTTAAAAAACTATGAGAAACAGGTAATAGAAACAATTTTCTTGATTTATTTTAAAGAATGTAAAATATTTGGAGATTACTTTATAAAGAGTGACGTAAATTGCCTGTTAACAATGAGTATAAAGCCAACGGAGTGGTGGTCGCATGCACATATATAGTTAGCGGTGATGATCGCGAAAAGTGATTTCATCTACGGCATGTGCCGCATGTGGCAAATCATTTCTGAGGATACCCCGTTTTGACACATTTGTGGCAAGGACTTACCCACAAGCCCTGGAATGGCTGCAGAGTAAAAATATAGAGATCTAATCGGCTGTTTGAAGCAAGTCAATTTAAGATTTAAAGAATCACCGAACAGGGAGGAAAAATGGGCAGATTGGAAGATAAAGTTGCAATCATTACAGGGGCCGCCAAGGGGATAGGTGAAAACGTCGCGAAGTTATTTGCCAGGGAGGGCGCAAGGGTCGTAGTGACTAATGTGAGCGAGGAAGAAGCAAAAAAAGTAGCAGCAGAGATAAACAGTGAAGGCCATGAAGCAATTTTTGTAAAACTCGACGTGTCAAAAGAGGAAGATTGGAAAAGGGCGATGGATGCCACAGTTGAAAAATACGGCAAGCTGAATATCCTTGTCAACAACGCGGGTGTTTCCCTGGGAAAAAACATCGAAGAAACCACGCGGGAGGAGTGGGACAGGGTCATGGACATCAACTCCACCGGCGTGTTTTTAGGCACTAAATACGGGATAGAAACCATGAAAAAAAATAATGAAATGTGCTCGATAATAAACAGGTCCTCCATTGATGCCATGATTGGGGAAGCAGGTTTGTGCGCCTATTGCGCGTCCAAAGGTTCAGTCAGGAGCCTGACTAAATCAGCAGCACTGCACTGCGGGGAGATGAAATACAAAATACGTGTAAATTCAGTGCATCCCGGTTACGTACGCACAGCCTTGACAGAAAAAGAGGCAAAAGATTCAGGCCTTTCAAACGAACAATATTTTACAAAAGTTGGAAAAATGCACCCGATAGGTCATATTGGAGAACCGCTTGATATAGCCTATCTTGACCTTTATCTCGCTTCCGATGAATCAAGATGGGTTACGGGTTCCGAGTATGTTATTGACGGCGGATACACCGCAATGTAATACGGGATCAGCCTGTTTCAAATACTGTCCGGCCTTTAAGCAATGTCGTTTTTACATTGAAATCATCATCCATGAGAACGATATCGGCAGCCTTACCGACCCTGATGCTTCCTGTTTCTCCATCGATGCCGAGAGTTGTTGCGGGATTGATGCTCCCCCACCTTACAGCCTCCTGAACAGGTATGCCGGCGTAATCCCGCAGCCTTCTAAGTGCGACGTTCATGGTAACGGCGCTTCCTGTTAAATTCCCGTTTATTTCCGGGTCATCACTTATCATGCGGAGCACACCCAGGCAGACGTACACCTTGCGTCCGTCTTTATCGGAAAGGACTGTGCCTTCAGGTTTGCCGGTTCCAACCAGGGAGTCCGTTACGATCACCTTTTTATTCACCGGTTTCACCTTGTCAATGAACCTGAAAAAAGGCTCCGGTACGTGGACGGGGCATCCGATCAGCTCTATGCTGACCTGGTCGCTCATCAGTACCGCGGTTTCCATTCCAGGCATCATGGCCAGCGTTTCGTCAGGGTCCTCTTTGTAGCCGAGCGTCGCGTCATACATGTGCGTTACATGACGGGCCCCGGCCCGGATGACCCGCTCGGCCTCTTCGAAGCTCGCTTCGGTGTGGCCCATTACCCCAACAATACCGCGCATTGACAACTGCTCGGTGAGCCACACGCTGTTAGGCAGTTCAGGCGCAAAAGTCACGGTCTTTATAACATCGCCTGCTTCTCCCAGAAGGCGGTGGACGTCTTCTTTTTCCGGCACGCGCAGGTACTCCAGGGCGTGTCCGCCCCTGCATCGGGGAGCGAGCCAGGGGCCTTCGATATGCACCCCGTGCAGAATATCACCATACTCGCTGACATTTTCAGCTTCCCTGAACCTGCCTGCCTGCGCAATGATCCGCTCGAGGGGATTGGACAATGTCGAGCCCACAACCTTTGTCACGCCGAATCCGGCATACTCACGCAAACCGCGGACAATCGTCTCAACATCACTTTCCATAAAGTCGAGGCCACCGATCCCGTGGGTGTGCATGTCTATGAAGCCGGGAGAAACTAAATACTCTCCGGCATCGATTGTCCTGGCTGCTTTGATACCGGCCCATTCCTCACCTACAGAAGCGATCCTTCCATCCCTGACATACACATATCCGGAGGAAAGAAAATGAGTCTCTGCTATGATCCTTCCGTTATAGATCAATAGATCGTCAGCCATGTGATCTCTTTTTCAGTTTATTTCAGGCTCAAGGGGGCCTGCCAGCTCCTTTATAAAAAAGAGTTTCCCCGGGTACTGCGGCATAACACTGGAGGGTATCCACATGTCCGGCCCGTATTTAAGAGTGACCCAGAGAGCCATGCTCTGGTAGATCATATCCCGAGCAGGCAGATATCCGTCGACCCCGCCTATGGTGTAATCAGCCTGCAGGAAAATACCGGGCCCGATGGTGTTTGCCCGCGCCGGGACGAGAGTGATCCTGCCCTTAAAGCTTGTGATGGAGTTCTGTATGATTGTAAGAGGGTGCAGCTTCGCTGCCATCCTGTGGGTGGCTTTTTCCCACTCCTCTATATCTGTGTAATCCCCTGCAAACTGGGGTTCCCAGAAGGCTATGTGAAAAACCCAGCCGATCCCGTATATGAGCACAAATTTAGCACCTTTCGCCCTGAGATCCGATATCTTTTCAGCATAGCCCGGCAGCTCATTTTTTGTGGCAAAATGTCTCTGGTTTTCCGGCACTGTGCGCTCCCCAAGCCGGCCGTAAAACGCGCCTTCCATTGCGTTTCTGAAGGCTCCCGGGCTTTCCGGCCCGAGGGTGTTCCCCTCGCTGTCAGACCATTCGTCCATGTTGAAACCGTGCACGTGACCGCAGTCGATGCCCCAGAGATTCAGGAATTGCGCTGCCCATTTGTACATCCCCATAGGCCCTGCGGACAAAATCACGATGACATCCCTTCCCTCTTCCTTCGCCAATTTTATTTGAACCGCGATCTCGTGTCCCATGAGGGTATTGAAATCTTCGAGGGTGTCAGCCTGCACGGGTGAAAAATCCCTGTGCCACCACTTTTCTCTCTTAAAAACATCTTCAGGTTTCCTGCTGCAGCAGTCGTCTATCTTTTTGAGGTCCCACGCTTCGGGATAAAAACCCTCGAACAAGGAGCCTTTTACTGTGGAAAGCAGATCTATCTTTCTCAAACCGATACCCCTTTGCTGACTGATTTGTCCCGCGGATCACCTGCTAGTAATATTACTTTCTGCCCTACGATCTTTCACTTGACAGGTGACTTATGGTTACAGCGCCTATGATGATGAGTCCTATCACGACATCCCGCATGTGTGGGTTGACATTCATGATGACCAGGGCGTTCCCCAGCATTCCAATGAGAAACACACCGAGAAAGAAACTCAGGGCATTGCCCTTACCCCCGGTTATCGCCACGCCCCCGACAATAACTGATGCCAGTGAATCGAGAGAGTATGAGTCCCCTGTGGTTGCCAGGGCCGTCCCGACTCTCGAAATCAGGATCAAAGCGGCGAGAGCGTTGAGAAGACCGACAACAACATAGCCCGTCAGTGTAATCCTGTCGGTTTTTATACCCGACACGTACGCGGCTTTTTTATTGCCGCCGATCGCGTAAAGAAACCTTCCATACCGCAAATATTTCAGGACCAGGTGTGTTATTATGACGATGCCGATAAAAAACAGTATTGGAATAGGGATGATCTTGAGCACCCTGCCCCTTCCGAGCAGTTCAAATCTGCCGAAAAGCATGTACGATGAGCCTCCGCTTATCAGGAGGGCAAGCCCTTTGTACACGGACCCGAAACCCAGAGTTATTATAAACGATGTTACCCTGGATTTTATCACCGTTATGCCGTTGGCCAGGCCGAGGAGGAACCCGACTATAAAAGACACTACAAAAGCCATTGGTATGGCCCATGGTGCAAGCCAGGCGTTAGGCGCTTCCGGCGGCAGGCCTCCGATTTTTTGTATGATCATGGACAGAATGATGCCCATTAACGAAACCTGGGGGCCAACGGAGATGTCTATATGGCCGGACACGAGAAGCATCCCAACCCCGCAGGCCACTATCCCCAGGACCGAGACCTGCTGGAAAATGTTGATGATGTTCCTTATACTAAGGAATCTCGGGTTCACGATCGTTGCGGCGATTGCCAGCACCACGATCAGTATTATCAGCATGGTTGTCTGTTTAATCCCTTTTCCCGACCCTGTTCTTACAAGTTTATTGATCTTCATCTTCAATCCTTTTATTCAATACCCATAGAATATTTGATCAGATTTTCCTCTGTAAGCTGACCGCCCTCAAGAATAGAGGCGATCCTCCCGAATCGCATTACCCCCACCCTGTCGCACACCGAGATAAGCTCCGGGTTGTCGGAGGAAATCATTATGACTATTTTCCCATTTTTTGCCAGATCGTTCATCAAAACGTAGATCTCGCTCTTACTTCCGACATCTATGCCTACTGTCGGCTCATCAAATATCAGTATCTCCGATTCCGCGAAAAGCCACTTGGCCAGGACGACTTTCTGCTGATTTCCCCCGCTGAGATTGATCACCAGTTGGGACATGGCAGGTGTTTTTACATTCAGCCGGTCCGATATGCTGCCGGTTTCAGCCCGCTCTTTCGGAAGATTCATGAACATACCCCGTTTTTTCGCGATCCGAACGAGACTTATGTTCTCGAAAATCGGGCGAAGGATTACAAGACCGTCGTCTTTTCTGTCCTCGGTGAGCAGCCCCACTCCTTTCCTAATGGCGTCGTTGGGGCCGGCAGGTGTAATGTCCCTGCCGCAGAATAAAAGCTTACCCGAATCCCTTTCGTCCAGACCGAAGATCATCCGTGCAAGTTCGGTCCTACCCGCGCCAACGAGCCCTCCGATCCCGAATATCTCACCTTTCCGAACCTCGAAGGATACATGGTCCACAACACCGTGCCGGGAGTAGTCGATCACCTCGAGAATATCTTTTGCCGGGAACGAGACATCATCGGCGCTTCTCTTGATGAGGGACATCGTTGATTTACCTATCATTTCTTTTACGATCGTGTTCATGTCCGTATCCTTTACCGTATGAGTATTGACTTTCATACCGTCCTTGAATACCGTCACGCGGTCGCAGATCTCGAATATCTCCCCGATGTTGTGGGAGATATAGATAACGCTCATGCCCTTCCCGGTGTACCTGCGGACAATATCGAACAGAATGTTCTTTCCGATTTTATCAAGGGAAGCGGTGGGCTCGTCCAGGATAAGTATTTTTGCCTTTCTCGAAAATGCCTTGGCTATGCTGATCAGCTTTTTCTGCACCGGGGTCAGATCGGTAAGTTTTTTACCCGAAGGAATATCGATCCCAAGATCCTGCAGCAGTTTATCCGCCGCTTCGATACAGGCGGTCAGCTTGACAAACCCCAATCGCGTTTTTGGAAGATTGTACAGATAAATATTTTCCGCAACGGTCAGTTCTTCGACGAGCTGGTTCTCCTGATGCACTGTCTGTATGCCGAGCTCAATGGACGCGGAAGGGTCGAGATGCGTATAATCCTTACCATTAAGGGTAAATTGCCCGGAATCAGGTTTTATAGAGCCGGCGATTATCTCTATGAAAGTGGACTTACCTGCGCCGTTCTGCCCTACCAGGGCCTGTACTTCCCCGTATCGCAGGTCGAAATCAACCTCTTCAAGAGCCTGCACACCTGGGTAGCTCTTGTTTACCCTTACGGCCTCGAGGATGTTAGTAGTATCCAAACTCAACCCTCCTCGCTGATAGGAGTATTATATCCGGGATATTCTCGATGATAATATTCAGGATATAATCCCGGGGTCTCTTCGATCGTATACAACAAAAGAGAGACCCCGTAAATTAATGGAATAAATCGACTGCTTACTTCCGAAGCTCTGGTTTATACTTACCGGTCTTGACGAATTCATCAACAACAGGCATCCAGGTCTCATCCACATCCCAGGGGATAAGGTCTTTTTCCCAGTTGCTCCTGCCGACCCAAAGAATCGGGGAGTAGCTCTTTTTCTGGTACGGCTCGTCTCGAAGGTATGAGATGAGGTTCTTTGCGCAGATCATACCGTGCAGACCGGGGGAAAGGCTCAAAGCGTAATCCAGGTCGCCGTCCTTAAAGTTTTCAATATCCATTGGACCGCCGTTGACCGTAACTATGGTGACATCGTCGAGGTCAACATTCTCTTCCTTGAGCCCCTGTATAATACCCTCTGTAATTTCCTGGCTGGCACCTATCGCCACGTTGAACTTTAGCCCGGACTGCACGAGGGCCTTTGTTATGTCCAGTGAGGGGGCCGTAGCATACTGACCGTCCTGAGGCTCTGTGGCGAGAACTATGCCGTCGA
>DRHN01000200.1 GCA_011049595.1 Spirochaetota bacterium
ATGGAGAACCTGAGAAAGAGACTCATGGCATTATGGTACCGTTTCAAAGAAGGAGATCTTAATCGCAGTCAGCTCATAGAGAAATCGAAGCATATTCGTTACAAGATAAAGAGATGCTTACAAGCCGGCCAGTACTCTGAACAAAGGTGCGTCAAAGTGTTTGCTACTAAACTGCTTAAGCTGGACAAACATCTTTTCACTTTTATTTTTCATGAAGGTGTTGATCCAACCAACAACTTTGCTGAACGAGGGATAAGACCGGCGGTTCAGTGGCGGAAAATATGCTTTGGAAATAGAAGCGATGCCGGTGCCGTACTGACATCACGCTTGCTAACGGCAACCAGAACATGTTGGCTTAACAAGCAGAATGCTCTTGAATTCCTTGTATCGACCATAATCGCTTATCGAAAGTCGCTTCCTGCTCCCACTTTGCTTGAGCAATCCAGTTAATATGGGGAATCAGCCCTAAACCCGCTGAACTATTACAAATATTACAGTTGAGTTAAATTCTTCTAATTGTGATCTATGGTATCCGGAGAGGAAGATTGTTTAAGGGGGTTTTCGCCAAACTGCACACCATTAGGCGAGTTTCGCCGGAAGCACTTACCGGATTTTATATTTCCGCCGCACTGATGATCTTTTTTTGATTTTTTCCCTGCCTACCTGGCCGGATCACATAAAAAAATACTATCCAAAGGGATTATCCGCCTTGCTTCGCGCCCCCCATCGTGGGGGGCTATTATTTCTGTTTTAAGGTGCTGCACAAATAGCTACCAAAAAACGAGGATGTTTTTTGGAGTGTCCGGATGCCGCAATATAAGGAAGCAATAATATTTTCCCTAACCCCTCCTCCCCGCCATCTTGAAAAAAAATAGGTGTAGATGTAATCCACCATCAGAAGAAACGGATCGGATCAATCAATCTCTTACCTGTATTTTCCCCGCAGCAATTCTCTTCTTTTGATTCCTCTGGTCATCTCCTTACCGGATAACGAAAGATGTAAGCTGTGAGGAATTTTCTTAGTTTAAACGAAACACGAGGCGGCAGCCGGATGGAAAAACGGTTGACGGAAAAAAGAATGGGGGGGGAATTAAGAAAGAGAAGACCCTGACACGGAACGGAGAGATTGAGGCGGCGGAAAAACTCACGGAAAGTGAGCGGTTTGATAATATGGCCGCAGATCACATAAATAAAAGCATTCAAAACGGATTATCCGCTCTGCTTCGTACCTGCCCTCCTGGCAGGTAAAGCTTTCTGTTTTAAGGTGCTGCAAAATAGCTTCCAAAAAACAGGGACGTTTTTTGGAGTGTCGGGGAGCCGCAATAGAAGGAAGCAAATAATGTTATATTCTCAGCTAATTCCCCTGCCATCTTGAAAACGAAAGCAAGAAAAATGGGTTTTTTCCTCGGTTCTTAACGGAATAGCAGACAAAGTGAAACATCGCTTTACCATGGTAAAACTCAGAAACAGTTCTGAAATGGATCAGGCCGGTGAATTACGGTATAGGTGAGATTAAAATATCAGCGAACGCTCCCAACATAAACCCATGCGCTGAGAGGTTTATCGGCTCTGTAAGAAGGGAAGCTTTTGCCTGGTTTATTCTTTTTAATGAAATACAGATCAGGAATATCTTGGTTGAATATGTCGGATACTATAATGAAAAATGGCCACACCAGGGAATTGCTCAAAAAGTACCAAAAGGATATATCCCGCAAAAACAGGGGAATATTATCACTTCCCCAATACTGTCTGGGCTGCATCACCATTACGAGAAATTTTCCGTTTAAGTTTTTTAGAAAAGCAATTTTGCTTTTTTGCCCGTTTTATTATATGTGGCCATTTCTACAGCACCGACAGTCTCCACTACTCAAAATGAATACATACCAAGGGGAAGAAATGTTCTCCACACTATTTTCGAAAATCACTTCCAGGATTTTATCGATCATTATGAAGCGAAATATGAGAAAAACTATGGCAAATATCGTCTTGACCGTATAATTTCTGTAGTCAAAAACTTTCTTGAATGCGGTGATTATATGAAGGGAATAGCGCGTATACGGTGTTTAAACCCTGAATGTGGATATGAC
>DRHN01000201.1 GCA_011049595.1 Spirochaetota bacterium
ATCGTAGGCCGGTTGCAACCCCCCGGCTTATTCTCATAGTTTTATTATAATCCCAAACTTTGATTTTTGCAATAAAAGCAGGCATTTTTGTTTTCCGCATGATGTATATTTTAACGGGAAGCTAAAGGAAAATAAAAAATTTGCGCCAATTATTTTGATAGTTGTAGAATTGTGCGTGTGAAGATGGTACATTATATTACTGATGCTAAAAAGGGGTAGTTCAAATGAGGAAAAAGCGTAGTTTGTATTTTGCTGTTGCGATCGTAATAACCGGGATCGTATTTTTCATTCTGGGGATGGGTTCAAGCCCGGAAAGGGGGAAAGCTGATGAGGCTGCCCCTGCTACCACTATAATAATCAAGGATGAAGGTGGTTTTTCAAACGCGATAAAGGAGGTTTCAGAAGCATTGGCCCCAACGGTAGTGCACATAGGTGTATCTGGTACAGTTGTGCAGAGGAGCCCGGGAAATCCCTTTGGCGACGATCCCTTTTTCCGTTATTTTTTCGGCCCGGAAGAAAGGGAACGCACAATACCGGTGCAGGCACTGGGAAGCGGTGTAATAATAAGCCGGGACGGATATATAATAACCAACAACCATGTCGTTGCGAATGCAGATGTGATCACCGTTGAACTGTATGACGGCTCTTCTCACGAAGCCGAGCTTATCGGGCGGGACCCCAACACAGACCTGGCGGTCGTAAAAATAGACCCGGTGCCGGGTATGAAATACGCTGTGTTCGGAGATTCGGATAATTGCAGTGTAGGGGAATGGGTGATCGCAATCGGTTCTCCACGCGGTCTTGACTGGACTGTAACAGCAGGGATCATAAGCGCGAAAAATAGAAGGAACATCGGCGCTCTCGGCCCCACCGGGTACGAAGATTTTATTCAGACCGACGCTTCCATCAATCCCGGCAACAGCGGCGGCCCGCTTATAAACCTGGAAGGGAAGGTTATCGGTATAAATTCCCTGATTGTTTCAGGTTCAAGAGGCTCGGAAGGTCTGGGGTTCGCGATACCGTCAAATATGGCAAAGACTATTTCAGATTCCCTTATAAAACACGGTAAAGTTGTGAGAGGCTATCTCGGGGTCAACATTCAGGACGTGACGCCGGAAATCGCAAAGGGACTCAAGCTGGGGAAAAATTTTAAAGGTGTAATAATCGCGGATATTCTGCCGGGCGGCCCGGCATCAAAGGGGGAGATCGAACAGGGTGACATCATAATTGCATACAGGGGTGAAAAGATAGAATCTGTCGCGCAGCTCAGGAATGTAGTGGCAGAAACGGCGCCCGGAACAATGGTAGATGTAACTGTGCTCAGGGATAAAAAAGAGATAAGAATGACTGTACAGATAGGCGAGCTTGAAAAAAAGGTAGAGGAGGTAAAAGCTCCCGCCGGAGGTGATCTGTTAGGGCTTTCCGTAGAAAAAGTTACTCCTGAGATCGCGCGCAGGGTAGGTCTCAGGTCTGCAACCGGTGTTATTGTTACAGGAGTAGAACCCGAAAGCCCGGCGGCAATCGTGGGTCTTGCTAAAGGGGATATTATTTTCCGTGTTGGAGGCAGAAAAGTTTCCAGCCCGAGGGAGTTCAGTTCTCTTGTCGAGGAAGCTGTAAAAGAAGGTGAAGTTCTGATGCTTCTAAGAGACGGAAAGACCGGCAGGGTAGGTTATTTGGTGGTGCCGATAGAATAGAAGATTTGACATCCGTTCGGTTTTGTATTCCGGGAAGCTATTCTTTGATATAATGGCAGCCTGTCGACTGGGTGTTCCTTCGGGCAGCCTGAGCAATTAAATTTGCTGCAAGAACACCGTTTCTGAGCTCGATCTTGTCTTTTGTTAAATTGGTGTTCCTGTAGTAATCCGTGATACGCGAGTATATATTGCGCAGGTCGGATTCTGCCCTTGTGAGGCGTGTCTCTGTACGGATGATGCCGACATAGTTCCACATGGTGGTGTTGAGGTTGTTCCAATCCTGGAGGATCAGAAGAGGATCGTTATTTGTTGTACTGATGTTATTCGGATAAATCCAGTTTAATATATCGGGAAAATATTCCTCTTTTTTATCCGTTTTCGAAGACGCTATGCCGGCACGTGTCCCGTAGACAAGACCCTCCAGCAGCGACACCGAAGCAAGCCTGTTTGCACCGTGCAATCCCGAACAGGCAGCTTCACCCACCGCGTGCAGTCCGGGCAGTGATGTGTTCCCGAAATTGTCTATGAGTACCCCTCCGCAAAAATAGTGCTCACCGGGAACCACCGGTATGGGCTCTTTTTCAATATCTATCTTGCTCTTTTTGCACTCTTCGTATATTCCAGGGAACCGTTCATGTATATTCAGACTGTCACCCGCGTAACTGGCGATATCCAGGTACACATGGCTGCTTCCCGTCCGGGTCATTTCGTTGTATATAGCGCGCGCGACTTCATCCCTGGGGGCAAGGTCTTTCCAGGCGGGGGAATACCTGCTCATGAACTCTTCCCCATCACTGTTGAGAAGCCTCCCCCCTTCACCTCTTACTGCTTCTGATATTAAAAAACCTATCCTCTCTTCATTGTAGAACATGGTCGGGTGGAACTGAACATACTCCATATTCGCCACGTCCGCACCGGCCCGGTACGCCATTGCGATGCCGTCCCCCGTAGCACAGTCCGGATTGGTGGTGTACTGGTACAGCTTTCCGATCCCCCCGGTTGCGGCTATTGTGGCGTCCGCCAGTATTGTGTGTACTTCTCCGGACCGGTTGTCAAGCGCGTAAGCGCCAAGGCACTGGTTGTTTTTATATTTTAAAAGAGGGTTTTTTGAATTGTGATGGCTGGTTATAAAATCTATGGCAGTAAACTCTTCCATCAGGGTAATGTTTTTTATTGTTTTTACTTTTTCGATTAGTTTCTGCTGAATTTCAAAACCTGTCATGTCATAGTAATGAAGAATACGTTTTGTAGAATGGGCTGCCTCTTTCGTGTATTTGTAGCTGCCGTCTTTATTTTTTAGAAATGACACACCTGCTTCGCCGATCAAAAAATCATGTACCAGATCGGGGCCTTCTTCAGAAACGATCCTGACTGCCTCGGGATTCGAAATACTGCACCCGGCGTTCATTATATCACTGTATAGAAGCTCCCTGGAATCGTTCTTTCCCAGGGCTACTATACCTCCCTGAGCGTACTTTGTGTTCGATTCCATTGGGTCGGCTGTTTTTGTAAGAAGAAGCACACTCTTGCCGGATTTACTCGCGGTTATTGCGGCAGTGCAACCCGATATTCCGCTGCCTATCACAAGAATTTCCGTCTTTTTACGTAACATTTTTCCGCCGTTTTTGATTAGCTAACTTGGTCCCTCAAAAAGACCTCTCAGTTTTTCTTTAACTTCTACATACTGCTCTTCGCTCATGCGGTTTGAGCCTGTTTTATCAATATTTGGGCCATTTTCTATTGTGTACACCCTTTCTTTTTTCGAGCTCTGTCTCTGTATACCTTCAGGGGTTTCAGGTACGATACCGATAGCCTTGGTTATGTCATCAGGAAATTTCCCCGGGTCAGCGGTTTCGTATACAACTGCAGGTTCGGTTGGTCTGCCGTTCATATAATCTTCGAGCGCTTTCCACCCGACAGCCCCGTGCGGGTCGAGGACAACACCGAAGGTATCATATACGTTTCGGATAGTACTGTAGTGCTGTTCATTGTTTATGCTGACTGAATATATGTCCTCCCTCATTTCCTCCATGTCAGGCATTTTTTTTATGATGCCTGAATTCTTTACCCTTTTTGTCCTGTCATCTCTCTCGTCATATATATGACCGCCGTAAAATTCTATGAGACGGGCGAGGTTTGAAGGGTGTGAGACTATCATGGCCGATGAAGGCGACCATATTGAGGCCTTTACGCGGTATTTTCCTGTGTAGAGAAAATCGGGATATTCTCTATTTTCATTGACCCCGCATACGATCTTTTTTATGGGCAGCCCCATCTCTTTTGCTATTACCGTGCCCATCATGTCCCCGAAATTTCCGGATGGTACACTCGCTATACACTCTTTCCCGTTGAGATTCATCCGTGAATAGGCAAAAAACGGATATACCGCCTGCGGGAGCAGTCTGCCGAGGCTTATTGAGTTTGCCGAAGTAAACATTTCCCGGTCACCAAAACATTCGGCTGCAAAATTATTATCTCCCAGGAGGTTTTTTGCAATGTCCTGGCACACGTCAAAATCTCCGTTTACCGAAAAGGCGTATATGTTTTTCCAGAGCGTGGTCATCTGCCTTCGCTGGGATTCGCTTATGGCGTTTGCAGGGAAAAAAACAATATTTGATACATTGCTGAGCCCGTAAAGAGCGTCGGCTACAGCACCTCCTGTATCCCCGCTTGTCGCCACTATTACCGTGCGCTTAAGACCGTTTTCGTCGAGGAAATAGTTTAAAACACGTCCGAAAAAGCGCGCCGCGAAATCTTTGAAAGAGTATGTAGGCCCTTTTGAGAGCCACAATATAAAGGTGTCCCCTGTTACTTTTTGCAGGTCCACCGGGATCACATCTTCATCGTACGTGTCTTCCAGTATCTCTTTAAAGTCTTTCTCTTTTATGTCAGGTGTAATGTAAGGGTACAGCACTCTGAAGGCGATCTGAGCATAGCTTTCGGTCTCCATCGCCCGTATATGAGATTTACTCATCTTTGGTATATACTTTCTCGGCATCATGTAGAGGCCGTAGTTTGATGCCATTCCGTTCAGGAGCGCTTCCCTGAAACGGGTTTTTTCATTGTGGTCGTTGGTGCTGTGATAAAGAATAGCCATTTCTTCGCCCGGAATTTTTTATAAATATACACAGGTTCACAGAATTATAAAACAATAAATATTATTCGAAATTGTAGCCAAGTGAAATCCCGAGATCCTTGAAATGAGCAGGATAGGGAGCTGTAAACTTCAACAGTTTGCCGGTTTCCGGGTGAGTGAAAGCAAGAGATCTGGCAACCAGCGCTAAAAACGGGACAGAATTGGATCTTCTTGCGTATATGGGATCGCCGACTATTGGATGTCCCAGGCTCAACGCGTGCACCCGCAGCTGATGTGTCCTGCCCGTTACGGGCTTGAATTCAACCCATGAGGAATCATTTTTTGAATCTATTACCCTGTATCCGGTTACGGACGGTCTTCCTGTTTCACCAACTGTAAATTTTTTCCTTTGCCGCGCGCTTCTTATTATAGGCCGGTCTATCGTGCCTTCACACATTGTCAGTCTTCCTTTTAAAATAGCTTCATAGATTTTTTTAGTTTTTCTCTGCGCGAACTGCCTCGCGATATTAAGGTGCGACGGATTGTTTTTCGCAATAACCATGACACCGGCCGTATCCTTGTCCAGTCGGTGGATTATGCCGGGCCGTTTTTCACCGCCGATGTTTGAGAGTGATCCGCTTTTTTGTAAATAATAGAGGAGCGCGTTTACTAATGTGTCATTTCTGTGTCCGGCCGAAGGGTGAACAGGGATGCCGGGCGGTTTGTTGACCACCAGTAAGTCGCGGTCCTCATAAAGTACATCCAGGTCAATTTTTAAAGGCAGCAGGGAAACATCTTCAGGCTCCGGTATATTTATTTCTACTATGTCGCCCCGTTTTAAGTGATAATTAGGTTTTTTGTTTCCGGTGTTGACCAGAACAGCTGAAGTTTTATTATTTTGAATATATTTTTGTAACTGCGACCTTGAAAAACCTTCAAGTTTTTCTGTCAGGAAAACATCAAGGCGCTTGTCCGCGCTTGAATCTGAAATATAAAACCGGAAATGAGAATCAGGCAGCTGCAGGTTCAGCTTTGCCTCCCTCAATAATGATAATGATGAGAAGTATGGCAATTCCTGCAAGAACACACATATCGGCCACGTTAAAAGTAGGCCAGCGGGTCATGTGAATTTTCAGGAACTTGATAGTAATATTCGGGAAATCAAAATCAAGAAAATCGACGACTTGCCCTTTTGCAATTCTATCGATCATATTTCCGATTGCCCCTCCGAATATGAGCCCCATTGCAAGCCCCGACATCTTGACCGATTTCGGCAGGGAGAAAAAAATATACACTATTATGGCAAGCGCTATGATGGAAATTATTATCAGAAGAGGTCTTTTTATCGCGGATGAATTGTCATCGAAGAGACCGAAGGCAATTCCGGAGTTTAATATAAAGCTTATGGTAAAAAAATCCCCAAGCACTTCAATGGTCTGGTGCAGGTCCATGGTTGTTTTAATGATCCACTTGGTTATCTGGTCGATAAGTATCACACCGGCACTTATAAGTGCGAACGTCATAATCTTTCTCTTTTTCATCTACAACCTCTCGCTGATTAATTGAACATCTCTTTTTTATAGACGACCCTGTTGTCGTGAAACGCGATGCTTAGTGATATACTTACAGTTGAAAGAAATATGTACTGGTACTCGATAGACGTGAAGGGCCCTGCTATTCCTGCCGCTCCTCTGAATGCGAGCACCCCGAGCAGGCTGAATATTACTCCCGCCGGCAGTGAAATAAAAAATATGGTTTCAAACCTTCTCAACTGTGTTTCATCGTATTCCTTGTCTTTTTCATCGAAGTCATATGTAATGATTGAACGGGACATATTAAACCCGCTCCCGCTTTCGGTTGCTGCTGTCTCCCCTGCGAACGATAATTGTCGAATACCAAAAAGGAAAAAAATCGTTAATAATATTGTGATAGCCCTTAATGTACTCATATTACCGTTTTGATGCAGTTTGTTAAAATACGCCTGGGGCGGTCTTTTATTTCCAGTATTTGCCGTAAAATACCGAAAGGTCTTTTTTGATCCTGTCGGGAATAAGATCCTCACCGGTAATAATTGAAAATTTAGCTGCCTCACCGCATCCACAGGTCCTTTCTTCCGGGATTTTATCGATTACGCTTTTGACAAAATCGGAAGCCGCTTTTGCGTTTGCTTTTAGGTTTTCAATAATGATTTCTATAGAGACATCTTTTTCATCGTTCTTCCAGCAGTCGTAATCGGTTGAGAGGGCTATAATAGCATAGCACATTTCAGCCTCCCGGGCGAGTTTTGCCTCGGGAAGGGCGGTCATCCCAATGACCCCCCCCCCCCAGGACCTGTAAAGGTTACTTTCTGCTCTTGTTGAAAATACAGGGCCTTCCATGCAGATATAGGTTTCGCCGCGGTGCACTCTGAAGTCCAGAGCGTTAACTTCTCTGTATATAATATCGGCAAGGTCCTTGCAAAACGGTTCGGCGAAAGAAACGTGGCCCACAATACCGTTTCCAAAAAATGAGTTTGTCCTCGATTTTGTTCTGTCAATTACTTGATCGGGAACAACAATATCTCTCGGCCGTATTTCTTCTTTTAGGCTGCCCACTGCGCTTATCGAAATGATCCTTTCGACGCCGAGTTTCTTCAGTGCCCAGATATTCGCTTTAACCGGTATTTCCGTTGGAAGGATCCTGTGCCCCGTGCCATGTCTTGGCAGGAAAGCTGCTTCTTTATCGCCTATCCTGGCGATTTTAATACTGTCTGACGGGTCTCCAAAAGGAGTTTTAAGCTCAATGCTTTTTATGACTTCAATGCCTTCAATGTCATAAAGTCCGGTGCCCCCGATAATTGCGGTTTTAACCACTTCCATTTACACCTCCCTGAATCCGGCCGGATACCGGACAATCTGTGCTTTCGGTCTTTGTCCGGACCAACAAATATATTTAAAATTGCGCGCGGGCAGCAATTAAAATCTGCAAAAATTGCTGAAAAAAAATTTAAATAGTTTTTGGTGACAATTTTGTTCACGACTAAGTCGGGCAAGCCCGATAACGTCGGGTTCCCCGAAGTAGCCGGTTTTAACCGGCATGGTCACCAGGAACTAATTAAAATGATCACAATCTTAATTTGCTGTTGCCGGCTTTCAAACGGCCCTTTACGACAAATA
>DRHN01000202.1 GCA_011049595.1 Spirochaetota bacterium
AGATGTGTATAAGAGACAGGTACATATCTCCTCATTTCAATGTTAAAAAGAATAGATGCACCGGCCATACACGTCAGGAGGAAGGACCCGCCGTAACTCATAAAGGGGAGGGGGATCCCGGTAATCGGCATGACCCCGATAGTCATTCCGATGTTGATGATAATATGAAATAAAAACATACTAACAATGCCGGCAGCCAAAAGATGACCGAACAGATCTTTTGTTGTGTAAATGATCATTATGCCCCGGTAAATGAAAAACCCGAATAACGCAAGCAGGAAAAAGGACCCGACAAATCCCCATTCTTCCGCGAAGATCGAAAAAATAAAATCCGTGCTCCTTTCAGGCAAAAACCCAAGCTGACTCTGTGTCCCCCCAAGCAGCCCTTTACCGAAAAGTCCGCCGGCCCCAACAGCGATCTTTGACTGAATGATGTTATACCCGGACCCAAAAGGGTCAATTGTCGGTTTCAGGAAGACAATAAGACGCTCTTTCTGGTAAGGCTTGAGGTATCTTCCCAGAACGGCTGAAAGTACAAGCCCTGTAAAAAAGATCAGGAATATGTTTGTTGCTTTGAAAATCAGATCCTTTTTTATGATCTTAAAAAGAATAAATGAGATAAATGACAGTATACCAAACAGCATTGCAATTGAAAGCACAACTCGTGTGTCGTCGAGCATGCGTAAAAAGGAAAATGTTGTCGACTGTGTTAGCTTGCTGAAAGTAGTCATAAGAGGCAGAGAAATTGCAATCGTGAAAATGATCAAAAAAGAAACCAGGTGACTGTATTTCATCCCGGCGAAAAAAAGCATTATCAAACCTACCGGTATGTATACGAGAGCAGTTCCGAAATCAGGCTGGAGGAGAACAAGGCCGGTGGGAAGTAAAATAATCACAAATGAAAGCATTACATATTTAAATTTCTTTATCTCTTCACCGATCCTTTCAAGAAACCTGGCAAGAGTAACTATCAAAGCTATTTTTACAAACTCGGACGGTTGAAAACCAAAACCTTTGAAAAGGGTGATCCAGCTTTTTGCGCCTCTTACCCTTTTCCCGAAGAGGAGGGTCACTATCAGGATCAGCACCCCTGCGACATAAATTATGAACGCATACTTTCCCAGTTTTTGATAATTTATAAAAAGCAAAGCTATAAAGATCGCGATCCCGGTCAATGCCCAGTACATCTGCTTTATATGCAGACTTTCAGAGCTCCTGACGTTTCCCGTCCCCGAACCCGCGCTGTATATCGTCAAAATTCCGAAGGCGGTAAGGGTGATGAACGAAATGATCAGCAGATAATCGAATCTGTATGGTCCTGTTATTTCACTATTATCCATTTAACAATCCGATCCTGACGAAGGCCATGGGGCTTGATTGGCCCGGGGGACATTTGCAGTCCCCGGGGACTGCACTCTTACAGATCGGCAGGCTCCTCAATTTCCCGGGAAGCCCCTCTGGCTGAAACCTCCGTTCTCTTTTTCCAGATATTTTTTCTTGCTGTTTCCAGACTCACATCTGCAAATATAGCCTCAATGATCTCTGAGACAATAGGCGCGGCGTTTACACTGCCGGCCCCTCCGTGCTCAACTATGGTTGTAACCGATATTATTTCATCCGGATCATCGGTGATGTATGGCGCGAAAGCTGTATACCAGGAATGGGTCTCCCGACCCGCTACTTCTGCTGTGCTTGTTTTCCCGGCTACTTCAGCAGAAAACACTGCGCCACCCCATTTTGCGGTGCCGTCTGTAACCACCCCGCGCATTGCATTGGCAATAAATTCAAAATCCTCTTTACCAATATTACTGTTGACCAGGATATCGGAACTTCGCCTGTAAAGGATCTCATCACTTTTAGCGGAATATATTTCCGAAACTAAATGAGGCTTCATGAGGACCCCTCTGTTCGCAATCAAGTTGGTCAGCGCATTCACCTGGAGCGGAGTTACAAGGAGATATCCCTGCCCGATCGCTAAATTAAGTGTGTCACCGTCATACCAGATATCCCCTTTGACTTCTCTTTTCCATTCAGGATTCGGGACAGTCCCGTCGAGCTCTCCCACTAGATCTATGCCCAGCTTATTGCCAAATCCGAGCTCCTTCGCGTACTGATATATTGCTTCAGGGCCCAGAACAAGCGACGTCTGATAGAAGTACGAGTCACATGAAACAACAATCGCTTTGTAAAGGTCCACAATCCCATGGTCGGCCCAGTCCGAAAAAAAACGATCCCCTACTCTGTACCCGCCGCCACAGACAAACTCCTTCTTGGGAGGAACTTTCCCTGAATCAAGGATCCCAAGTGCCACAACCAGCTTGAATATCGAACCTGCAGGATACTGGGCCTGTATGGCACGGTTGAGAAAGGGCTTTCTTTTGTCCAGTGTAAGGTTTTTAAAAAAATCCTTGTCCCGCAAGGAAATAAATAGATTGGGATCATACCTTGGATAGGAAACCAGGGCGAGGATCTCTCCGGTTGAAGGTTTAGATACGACTACTGTCCCTATTCTTTTATCCAGAGCCTTTTCAGCCATTGCCTGAATATCTTTGTCGATTGTCAAAACAACATAATTACCCGGGACCGGCCCAGCCCCTTTATCAATAATCTCCGCAGAAACCTGATTGGTCGCGTCGACAATTCTCCTTACAAATCCGTCCTTACCTTTCAACTCGATATCGTATATTTTTTCTATCCCGCTCTTACCGATGACACTCTCAAGGTTATAGCCTATATCAGCCAGTTCCAATAATTCATTTTCACTGATCATTCCCACATACCCGAGGACATGTGACAGCATATCATTATAAGGGTAGACCCTTACAGGTTTGCTTTTCCAGTAAACACCGGGGAAATCTCTGTTGTGCTCGGCAAGAAATACAATATCCTTAAAAGGAACATCGGTTTTTAAAACATATGATCCGTATCTGGAGTAAGCCTTCCCCTCCATAATTTGGAGTATTTCATCCTTATCCATTTCAAGAAGAATTGCCAGTTTGCCCAAAATAATATCTTTTTCTTCCTTGATACGCGGAAAATTTTGAGGTACAATCGACACCGCGAAAGATTTTCTGTTATAGGCCAGTATCACCTCCCCGCTTCTATCATATATAATACCTCTGATCGATGGAAGAATTGAAAACTGCTCTCTATTTGTTTTGGCTCTGAGTTCATAAGCCGGCCCTTTTATAATCTGAAGAGAAAAGAGGACAATAATAAAAATTAAAAAAGACAAAATCGGGGCC
>DRHN01000203.1 GCA_011049595.1 Spirochaetota bacterium
ACTTGTTTTCAAATCTTTCCAGAAACCGTGAGGTGAAGAGCATGACGTTATCTTTGTCATTTATAAAGCTGTATTTTTTTTCGGTACGCCCTGTATCGTACAGGTTCTGCAGCGAGGTAAAATCATACTCATTATTATTATTTACTGGGAGAAAAGACTTCAAGCGCATGATTTCCAGCTTTTCCTTGTGAAAAGGCACAAGGCTGCTGCTGTAATCACGGACACATCTGTTAATTTGCTGCCGGATATCGGAAGAACAGTCGAACTGGGTCGAACCGATAACTCTCCAGTGGCCGCCGCTTATAAGGTCATGTAATACAAAGTAGCGTTTATATTTGAACATGTTAAGGCCAAGCAGGAAATTGTAAAACGAGGGGAGGGTCGCGTCCTGTAAAAGGACCCTTTTTGCCAGATCGATAACATCGGGGTGGGCTTCTTTCAATCCGGGATCTTTTACCAGTGCCTTCTGGAGTGTATTTAATACTGTATCCGGATACTCGGGGTCATAATGAAAAACCAGAAACGAATTTTCAAGCATCGCGAGCCGGATAATGAGATTTCTGTCTTTATAATTGAGACGTCCGAAGTTTGTGGAAACAATCCTCTCACAGAGTGTTTTAAAAACCACAAGAAAGTTGTACTCTGATTTATACAAGTAATACCAGCCGGTCTTGAGTATCTTATCAAGAACTTTCACAAGCTCCCCTGCCGTGGGATGCAGGTGCTTGTTAAAAGACCTTCCTATATCTTTGTTCAAACTGATCCGCGAAGGGAACACATTTGAAAAAAGGATGTGCGACTCCTGGCCGAAATTACGGATTTTTTTGTATTCACGAAAAATAAAGCGGAAAAAAGAAGCCTGAGCAAGTGGGGCTTTGATCTTCATCCGGTTCCTGACATAACGGTCCTTTACCAATTCACTTTCATCTGTCGAACCGGCCTGCTTCACAGTCCCTTTTACGTTTTTATTTTTTTCGATGGATACCGGTTTTTTTTCCTTTATCAATTTAATTTCTTCCCGTCCTGTTTGTCCCGGAGAAAAAATAAACACGCGTTTAACTCAATTATATTTCACGGCTATTCAAAAATCAATGTTTAATCGGTAATTTCATAAAAGTCCATCCTCCCTGAAACTGAAGTACCCTTCATCGGTTATGATTATGTGGTCGAGGAAGGTGATGCCCAATATCCCCGAGGCTTTGACGAGATTATTCGTTATATCGACATCTTCAGTGCTGGGCGCTGAATTCCCCGCAGGATGATTATGGGCCACTACTACTTTTGCGGCTTTCTCCTTTACGGCATCTGAAAATACCTCGCGCGGATGGACAAGGGCCTGATCTATAAGCCCTATTGTGACTACCCTGTTGGACATTACCCTGTTCCCGCCGTTTAAATTTATGCACACAAAATATTCCTGTCTTTTTGTGGTAAGGTAGGATATATAGGGGAGTATATCTACAGCGTTTTTTATTACGCGTTTTTTATCCCCGGTCAGTCTCGTTTGAAGCTCACAGGACGCCGCGATAAGGGAGGCTTTTGCATACCCGAGCCCCTTGATTTTTAAAAGACCGTGAAAAAATGAAACAAAATTTTCACCTATCACGGTTATGTTTTCCTCCAGATAACCCAGTACCTTTTTTGAAATACAGAATACATCATTTCCTCTTATACCGCTTCCCAGCATCACTGCCATAAGCTCCTCGTTTGTAAGATATGAAGGGCCGTATTTGCGGAGTTTTTCCCGCGGTCTGTCTGTTAAAGCAGTCTCGGTATTTTTATCCATTGTAAACGATAACCTCCGTGTCTCTCAAAATAGTTTGATTTGTATTACTGCTTTAAACAAAAAAAAGAAGCTTTTTATTCCAAAAACAGTTGCATAAAACGAAACAAAAAAATATGATAATAGAATCCTGCATGTTCTGCGGGAATGTAATACTATTTAACGATAATGTTAAAAAAAATACATTGGCTATTACCGGGGTAGAAACATGAAAAGCACTCTGGACGATGTGGTACGCGCGGGCGCTGTCATCGGTAAAGGATTCGATATTAAACAGTTCATCGCGTCACTGGTGGAACAGCTTTTTGACATAACCGGGTCTCACCTTGTATGCTTTTATTCACATGACGATAATAAATCCCGGTTGCTGTACCGGCGGGGAAGATACAGTGTACCCGATCTGTTTTCGGCCGGCGAAGAGCCATTCCAGTTTATACTGGAATCGGGTGAATCGGTGGTACTCACGGAACGCAAAAAAAGCCCTTTCCTCAGGCTGCTCCTTCATGATTCCATGAATTCAGGGGTGGCCGTGTCGGTCGGGACCGCTAAAAAGATCTACGGTTTTGTTGTTTTAAACTCCCAGATCGGGCTGTTTTTCACAAGAAGCAGACTGCAGGCAATAGAAGCAGTTACAAAACTTGCGGGTGAGTACTTCCACAATTCGATGATGCACTACCAGCTGAAAGAATACACGCGCAAGATAGAAATTCTCGAAAGATATCAACAGAGCATATTCTCCTCTATGACAACCCTTCTGCTTGCCGTTGACGGTGCCGGTAACCTGAAGTATTTCAACCGGTCCGCAGGGGCCCGTTTTCTTCTGACCGAAAATGATATCGGTAAAAACATCAGGACCATTTTTAATAAAAAATTCGGTAAAGGAATGATCAATGTTATCACTTCCTCGGTGGACACGGGTAATGAAGTGACGGGGGCGGAGGGCATATACAGGAGCGGTGATAATGAGATCGATTTTTCGCTTAACACTTCTCCTCTTTATACTTCAAAAAGGAAAAGAGACGGGCTTACCCTTCTGTTTACAGACCAGAGCAGGGAGCGCGAACTTGAAAAAGAGGTGGAAAAGGTAAAAGAAGAGCGCAGGGTGATAAAGGACATCTTTTCCAGATATCTGTCCGATCGGGTCGTTGCCAAGCTCGTTGAAAACCCCGACCTCGTTCACCTAGGCGGGGACAAAAAAGAAGCCACCATATTCTTTGCGGACATAAGGGGGTATACTTCTTTTTCCGAAGGAAAGGACCCGGAATACATCATCAACATTTTAAATGAATATTTCAGCGTGGCGGTTGAGCTCATCATAGACCATAGCGGCTATATTGACAAGTTTATCGGGGACTCGATCATGGCTGCGTGGGGGGTCCCCCTTAAAACCGAAGAGGATGACGCCCAGCTTGCTGTGTCCTGTGCCCTGGAAATACAAAAAATGGTGAAAAGCTCAAAAAGGTCATTCTTTAAAAACGAGGCGTCCGGTCTAAAAATAGGGATCGGGATCCACACCGGCATGCTTGTAGCCGGAAACCTCGGCTCGGCACAGAGGGTCGATTACACTGTCATAGGCGATACTGTCAATATCGCGGCACGCCTTGAGGGCATAGCAGGACCTGACGAGATCATAATTACCGGGAGCACCCGTTCACTTTTACCAAAAACCTTTAAGGTCGAAGAAAGACCGCCTGTGCAGGTCAAAGGTAAAAAAGAGCCTATAAATATCTTTAATGTCATTAAAAAGGTGGGTTAAAATGAAACTGCTGTCTGTTTTAGATCAGTTACACAAAACAACAATCATAATTGCTGCCGTGATCATCGCGGGTGTGATCCTGTTTTTCATCACAAAATACATAATAAAAAGAAGAAGTTTTATTAAGGAGTTCATATTTATTCTGGAAAATAAAAGTGAAACGATCGACAGCTTTTTTTCTCAGATCAGGCTTTCAGGTAAAAATATTAAAAACAAAGCGCAGCTGATAGTTAAATATTTAAATCAAAAGCAGCCCGAATTTGCAAAAAAAATAATCATCGAATCCGGGCTTTCCGGCTTTTGGATCGACAGGCTCAGGCGCAAACCCGTTAGGAAGTATTTTAAATATGTGCTGGATTATGAAATCGAGGATGGATTATTTATATGCTTTAAGCACGCTCTGGAAAAAAATTACTGCCGGGCCTTATTCAACGAATGGCTGGAGAATTCCAGAAACAAGCTCCCCCTCAGGAAAGTCGCCCTTTCCAGCAATGGTGAGGATTTCAACAGCAGCAAAGCGTATCTTCTGCTGAAAGATAAAGAGGGTGAAATAAGAGAAATGCTTGGCGACCCGGACTGGAAAGGCAGATTTTTTGCGTTGAAAGTACTTTTACGCTCAGAAAACACCGGACAGGTCCTGCGCGGGCTGTTAAAAGACCCGAACCCCCTGATTCGTAAAGTCGCATCGGAATTCTTTGCTCCCGGTGAAATCGAAGAACTTAAAAATTATCTTTTTGACACGATCCTGAATGACCCTAACGGTGATGTACGCTCTGCAGCCCTCAGCCGGTACAGGGGAATTTTTAAAAAGTATCCCGCGGTCGACATAGCTGAACTAACGCATCCGCAGATAATTCATTTGATCCAGGGACTTGAACCCTTCGACAGGGACGATGAAGCCATTGCCACAAATTTTATGAAAGACCCGGACCTCGAGATACGTTTCCACGCCGCCAGGTTTCTCGAGCGGTCAGGTACCCTTGACCGTTTCTGTACCAGGCTCGACCTTGGAGACCGGGATGAGTTTGACAATAAAAGGACCCTGCTGCGCAACGCAGCTTCGGTAGGTGTAACAGGGTTTCTTAAACACTGTATTGCCCACGGTAGCAGAGAAAGCCTATTGGTTGCCTCCGAGAACCTTGAAAACCACGGAGACAAAACCTTTCTTTCTGACCTCATGAAAAAAATAATTGAAACCGGACACACCGATATGTACACACAGGCCGTTGTTTCCATTGTTAAAAGGGGCGATATTGAATCGAAAAAAATCCTGCGGGATGAGCTTTACAGGAACATCGAAAACAGGGAGCTTTTAGTGTGTTTGATAGAAAACATAACATCTCTCACCGACTCTATGTTTGTCGATCCGCTTGTCAATGTCCTGAAAGAGAGGGACGACCTCACTGAAATTACCGCTGCCTCTTTATTACAAAAAGAGCACGACACCCTGATCGGGAAATTGATCGAGATCATAAACGAGGGTGATAAAACCCGTACCGGGATTGACAAAGTCCGTACCGGGACTGATAAGTCCCGCGATCGGCTCATGATAAATGCTATGCTTCTTCTTGCAAAATTAAAAAAAGATTATTGTCTTTCATTCATCTTCGAAAATCTTTCTGTCCTTCCGGTTGAGTTCGTAAGCGATCTCGCTTTTATACTGAAAGAGTTTCCCGCGGATCTGCTGAAAGACAAAATTAAATACTATCTTGAGCAGACAGACGGAGAAATAAGATCTCATATTATAGCCTTGCTGCCGAATACCGGGATCAGTGATTTTAACCCGGAGATAAAAACAGCGTTAAACGACGCGGACCCTCTGGTCCGGATCGCGGCAACCTTCGCGCTCGTGGACATCAACGATACAAAAGCGCTAAGTTCAGCGTTTTCGCTCTTAAGAGACCCTGTTGAAGAAGTCAGGTACCAGGTAGCCGTAGCTCTCGGCAGAACCGGGAAACGGGACATATTAAAAAAAATGGAAGAGATATTTTTTGATGAAAATGAGGTCACATCTGTGAAACTCGCAATAGTAAAAGGAGTATCAGAGTCCCGTAAACCGGGAGCAACAGGACTTTTGGTAGATTTTCTGCAAAAACAAAAAGATCTCAGAAGCGAGATAATATCTGAATTAAAAAACCATACGGACGATAAAAATATATCTGTCCTTATCGAAAAAATGAAAGACGGGAGTGAAGATCTAAAACAAAACATAGCTACAATTTTTTCAGCAATCGGTCGGGCAGCATGGCCTTCCCTCCTCCATCTTCTTGAATCGGAGCTTACCTCTATGAAAACCTACGCGGGCAGCATCCTTGATTCTACGGGCGGAACCGAGGAAGAGATAAAAAAATTAAAACACAGGTACCCCGACGTCAGAAGAGAAGCCGCAAGGGCGCTTTCCCTCATTGGCACGGTCAAGGCATTCAGGGGCCTGGTAATTGCCTCCCGTGACCCTGACCGGGAAGTCAGGATAAACGTCGTAAAAGCACTGGAAAAACTTGAAACGGATGAAGGCAGGGAAATACTCAGGTCACTTGAAGAGGACCCCGACGCAAAAATCCGGAAATACACACACTGGGCCCTTGAAAAGCTGAGAGCAAAGGACCTGGTGTAAGAGCGCACTCAAATATGGATCGCCCAGCCTTCCGCCACCCTCATTGCCTCCATAACAGCTTCAGAAATTGTCGGGTGCGCGTGGACCATCCCGGCAATGTTGGCCGGAAGAAGCTCGGACGACTTCGCAAGGAGTATCTCGTGTATTATTTCCGTTGCGTCAGTTCCCGCAACATGTGCACCGATTATCTCGGAGGTTTCAGGATCATATAATACCTTTACCATACCTTCCGACTTCTCAACAGCAACTGCCTTTCCCGCGCCCCGGTATGGAAATACCGCCTTTTTAAAAGGTATGCCTTCTTCAGAAGCCCGGGTCTCGCTGTACCCGAAACTTGCTATCTGAGGTTCGCAGTAGATCGCTGACGGTATTTCTTCTTTTACAATCCGGGGAACGGGATTTTTCCCTGCCAGATGCTCGATTGTGATTTCTCCCTCCTTGGAAGCCACGTGCGCGAGAAGCGGGGATGCGACCACATCTCCTACCGCGTATATAGAACCGATCTTTGTCTGATAATAATCACCTACCGGAATAAATCCTTTCTCCGTCTCAATGCCAACATTTTCAAGCCCCAGGCCCTGAGTATTCGGCGCCCTCCCGATAACAACAAGCACTTTATCTGCCTCGATCTCCATCTTTTTACCGTCCGCCGCTTCAAGCTGAGCTACCGCCCCGGCCCCCGAAAGTTTTGCCCAAAGCGCTTTTGTGGATGTGTATATCTTTATTCCTCTCTTTTTGAAAGACCGATCGAGTACCGCCGCAAGCTCAGCATCCTCCAGAGGTATTATGTGATCCATCAGTTCTACCAGATGCACTTCGACCCCGAACGCGTTCATGATATGAGCAAACTCTACACCGATCGCCCCGGCCCCCAGGATCAAAAGTTTTTCCGGGAGCTCCTGAAGCATAAGCGCGTCATCCGAAGACAACACCCTGTCTCCGTCAAATTCGAAACCCGGTATCACCCGGGGGCTTGAGCCGGCCGCAATCAGGATATTTTCCCCCGACACCGTTCGCCCGTCATCCATTGAAACTTCGTGCGGGCTTTTAAGGACAGCAGTCCCCTCGATCAAATCCACATTATTCTTTTTCAAAAGGAAGTTGACACCTTTGGAAAGCATGTCCGCAGCTTTACGGGATTTTTTATACACAACACCGTAATCGAATTTAGATGTATCCACCTCCACACCCATCTTTCTGAGGTCGTCTATTGAGCGGAAAACTTCTGCCTGGTGAATCAGGGCCTTTGAAGGTATACATCCCATGTTCAAACAAACACCCCCGGGCCTGTCTTTTTCAATAACAGCGGCTTTCAGCCCGAGCTGCGACGCCCTTATGGCCGAAACATAACCGCCCGGCCCTGCGCCGATAATAACGACATCATAGTCATAATTGCCTTCCATATATCCCTTCCTTGAAATAATGTGTTTTTGGTCAAAATCAAATGTACAAAAGATTCCGGCAAAAATACAGAAATAATTTTTCCGGTTAAAGGCGGACAACACAGGCTAAAATATCATTTGACAGTGAACACCCGATAAATTATTATTCCTGTACTTTCGTGATTCGCATTTTTATTATTCTTAAATACATATACAGCATGGTGTGACAGCACTATTATTTTACAGGGGTTTTAAATGTCATACGACGAAACATTATTTCTTCCGAGGACCGCGTTTCCTATGAGGGCAGGCCTGTCGAAAAAAGAGCCCGAAATGCTCGAGCAGTGGGAAAAGGACGGGGTCTATGCCAGGGTGATCAAAAAGAGAAAAGGAGGTGATATATTCATTCTCCACGACGGGCCGCCATACGCCAACGGAAATATTCACATAGGCACAGCGTACAACAAGGTGCTGAAAGATTTCATAGTAAAATACAAGTCCATGATGGGCTACTACTCGCCTTATGTCCCCGGGTGGGATACTCACGGCCTTCCTATTGAAACAGAAGTGATAAAGGCCCGGGGGCTGAAAAGGGACGCGCTTTCGCCGATCGAATTCCGTAAGAAGTGTAAAGCATTTACCACAAAATATATAAAGACCATGACCCGGCAGTTCAAGCGCCTTGGCGTATGGGGGGAC
>DRHN01000204.1 GCA_011049595.1 Spirochaetota bacterium
GACTTTTTGCAAGGGAGTCGGGGTAATAGTTGAGTTTTTCAGCAAGTTTTAGAATTCTCTTTATAGTATTAGGGCTCGCAGTCGGGTCATTTCTCAATGCCCTGGAAACTGTTGACACAGAAACACCGGCTATTTTTGCTATATGTTTAATAGTGACTTTTTTTGGTATTATTTGATTTTCCATACTCAATTAAGCAATTAGTCATTGGTGATTAAAACACCAATTCACTAAATTGAGCTGCTTTATCGCGACTAATTAGTTCTATTTAACTCTTTATATTCAATTAGCTAATAATAATGTTTTTGATAAAGCACTGTAAATAGCAGTATATAAGTATATTAGCTGTTTTGTACCCAATACTTCAAAGAATGCCCGGCATTTGATTTATAAAATAAATTGATACTTTATTTTATAATTGTTCAATATATAAAAAACAGTAATAATTTTTAAAAATTTGTTGACATAAAATAAAAAATCATGCAGTATGTTGACAACGTTACCATTAATGTGTTAAAAATCGTCACTTGAATTATATATTTTGGGAATGTTGCCAAGATTCGTTAATTTTGTTGTGAGGGGATGGATAATATTTAATAAAAAACTGATAAAGCAGCCCGTCAAAATCTGGAGGTTAATATGCTTATTGAAAATTATCACCTGGAAGGTGGTCTTTCAGAGCAGCAGATCGAAGTCATGAAGGAAAAAGCGCTAGATCTGGTGGAGAAAGTCGGGATATATGTGCCTCATGAGGGAATTTTAAGGCTTCTGTCAGATTATGATGGGGTAACTATTGATAAAGAAGACGTGAAGTTTAAAAGTGGCCTGGTGTTAAAGGCCTTAAATGAAGCAAAATACCTCCTGCCGGATTATATAAAAAATAACTGGATAGTGTCCGCTGGGGCCCATCAAACAAAATTATTTGATCTGGACACCGGTAAGATCAGGGAATCAACACTCAATGATCTGGTCGACATGATAAAGCTCGGTGACTCCTTTGATACAGTCGGTTCTGCGCCTCTTGTACCGCTGGATATGCCCTACTATGTCCAGGAGATTTTAATGCACAAAGTTGCCTGGGAACATTCCAGGTACAGGGCCAACGATATGTTTGAGCATGACCCCAAACCCACTGTGGAGTGCGCGAACTATGTTTATGAAATGTCCAGGGTGGCCGAAAAATGGTTCGCACTGGGCCTTTACATGATCAGCCCGCGGATGTTTGACAGAAAAGAGCTGGATATAATATACAATTTTTTGGACAAAGGTGTCCCGATGTGGGCCGGTACCATGCCGATAGCGGGTATTAATGCCCCGATCACGATGAAATCAGCCTTTGTGCAGAGCATGTTTGAGACCTTCAGCTGCCTGACCATGTTAAATCTGTTGAACACGAAAGCATATTCATACATACAGATCATTGACAGCTTTGTGGCCCACCCTTTTGACATGAAATACACAACTTTTGTTTACGGATCTGCTGAGGATATACGGGGAGGTATGGACCACATAGCTCTTAATAAATATTTTAATATACCGTTTTCCGTAAAATCTCTGCTTACATCCGGTAAGGAGCCTGACGCCCATGCGGCCTTTGAGGTCAGTGTGTTTACCTTGATGGCGGCTCTGGCCGGGGCCCGGATATTTCGCTGCGGAGGTCTTTTAACAAGCGCGGAAGTGTATTCGGCGGAAATGCTCGTGATTGTTCATGAGGTAATCGAATACATAAAACATCTTCTTGAAGAAGAAGAGTTCAGTGAAGAAAGGCTCATGGTAGATGAAATAGCCGCGGTCGGGCCCGGGCAGAGCTTTATCGGGAGAACCAGCACTATCCAAAACTTCAGAAAGGAATACTGGGAGCCTGAACTATTCTTACATTCGAATCTCGGACAATGGCGAGAGATGGGGTCGAAATCTACGAAGCAACACGCTAACGAGATCGCTAAAAGGAGAATAAAAGATCATACATATACGATCGATGCTGACAGGAAAAAAGAGCTTGATACGATCTATGATCGTGCCCTTCAAGACGAAAAGCTCATGAATTCATATAAATAGGGCGTCGCAAGGTATCATTGTTTTAATATCTAATGAAGTATTACGGCGTTTGTGAGTAAATAAAGAATAAACTGGCATAGCATGCATCTTAATCAGGGGGAAATATGTTTATTGATCAATTTGCATTAAAAGGGGGACTGAACAAAGAGCAGATAGAAGTAATGAATGAAAAAGCTCTCCACCTTATTGAAAATAGCGGGATAAGTATTCCCCACGAAGGGATTATAAAACTTCTTGCGGATTACGACGGAGTGAAAATTGAAAAGGGGATGGTGAAATTCCGGAGTGACCTGGTCCTTAAAGCGCTAAAAGAAGCAAAATATGATGTTCCCGAATACGCAAAAGACAACTGGATCATTTCAGCAGGGGCCCATCAAACCGCTTTTTACGACTGGGATACAGGAAAATTAAGGGAACCGACCTCAAAGGACCTCTTGGACCTTATAAAACTCGGCGACGCCCTTGATACTGTCGGCTCTGCGCCTGTGGTGCCTATGGATGTCCCGGTACAACTGCAGCACATATTGATGCACAAGATTTCTTATGAGAATTCACGGTACAGGTGTAACGATATATTTGAGCATATGGATAAACCGTCTTTTGAGTGCGCTAATTATGTACATGAAATGGCCGGGGCTGCCGGAAAAAGGTTTACCTTCGGTATCTGGATGATAAGCCCCAAGACCTTTGATAAAAACGGCCTCGATATTGCCTACCGATTACTGGATAAAGGAATCCCGATGTGGGTTGCCACCATGCCTGTCGCAGGTGTCGCGGCCCCGATTACAATGATTGGGGCGGTACTTCAGAGCATATATGAAGTTTTTGCCGGCCTGACCATGCTGTACCTTATAAACACAAAAGCCAATAATTATATTTCACCGAATGACGCATTTGAAGCCGACCATTTCGACATGAAATTTTCAACCTTCGTGTACGGCTCGGTTGAATACTTAAAACATACACTTTTTCAGCTTCCGCTGTGCAGGCATTATGACATCCCAATAATAGCCAAAAGTCTTTTGACTACAGCAAAGGAGCCCGATTCTCATATGGCGGCGGAAATCGGCATACACACGCTTATTGCTGCCCTCGGCGGGGCCAGGGCATTCCGGTGCGGCGGCCTTCTGTCTACCGGCGAGATATATTGTGCGGAGCAGCTCATGATTGTGCATGAGATGGTTGAATATATCAAAAATCTGTTTGTAAAGGAAGAATTCAATGACGCGAGGCTGATGGCTGATGAGATCGCCTCGGTTGGACCCGGGCAGAGTTTTGCAGGGAGAAAGAGTACCCTCGAGCTTTTCAGAAAAGAGTACTGGGAGCCCGAGCTGTTCATCCATTCGAATTTAGGACAGTGGAAGGAGATGGGTTCAAAATCGGCAAGGCAGTACGCGAGAGAGCTGGTGAAGAAGAAGATCAAAGAGCATACATACAGAATTGATGATGATGTTAAGAAAGAGCTCGACAAGATCTGGGATAGCGCGGAGAAGGATAAAAACCTTGAAGATTCATTCAAGTTCAGAAAATAAAAGGAAAGTTTATGGAGGAGTCTATATGTATGAGGAATTAAAAGAATTAATTATCGTCGGTGATGAAGATAAAGCGAAAGAATTTACGCAAAAAATTTTAAGTGAGGGAAAAAATGCTGATGAGATTTTAAAAGGCGGCCTGGTAGCGGGTATGGATGTTGTGGGGCAGAGATTTAAAGAGTATGAAATGTATTTACCGGAAGTAATAATGTCCGCGACCGCGATGAAAACATCAATGGAGGTGCTGAAACCTCACCTTTCAAAATCCGGAGCATCATCCATGGGCACCGTTGTTATAGGAACGATAGAAGGTGATGTGCATGATATTGGTAAAAACCTGGTGTCCATGATGCTGGAGGGCGCCGGATTCAAGGTCGTTGATCTGGGTGTGGACGTTCAGGTCGAAAAGATCATTGAAGCGGCTGAAAAAGAAAATGCGGATGTGATCGGATTATCAGCGCTTTTAACTACCACGATGCTGGCGCTGGAGCCGTCTATCAAGATGGTCAAGGAAAAAATAAGCGGTATAAAGGTAATGGTTGGGGGCTCTCCGCTTACACAGGAGTTTGCGGATAAGGTAGGTGCCGACGGTTTTGCTCCGGATGCGTTAAGGGCAATTAACCTTGCAAAAAAGCTGGCGGGGAAACAATAAATAAAAATAGTTCAGGCCGCTTTATAGTAGGACAGCGGTCTTTTATAAAAGGTTTAACAGCTGGAGCATTAAAAGGGTAATAAATATGTAATAAACCGGGGAAATGAGGTAAGCATAAAATGGTTAATGATAATTCAAGGCGCAATGAGGTCCTGGATAAAATTACCAGGGTAAGGGAAATAATTGAAAGCGAAAGCCTTTCCGGTATCCTGATTACACAGCAGTCCAATGTCTGCTGGCTAACTGCTGGAGCGAATAACCATGTTCTCTTCGACTACCAGGACAGTTTAATCGGCATACTGGTAACCAGGGATTATACCCTTGTTATTGCCGAGAATGGAGACCACGACAGGGTCATGGCTGAAGAATTTTCCCACTGCCCCTTTGAGTACAGGAGAATATACTGGCCTTCCGGAGGGATCGGGGTTGAGGTGTCTAAACTGGTCAGGGGCAAGGTAGGAGTTGATGCAGCAGTGCACGGAATTGAGGATCAGGTCAGCATCGACGGGCATTTGATGCAGTACCGTTCGGTGTTTACGGATTCAGAAATTCAGAGGCTGAAAGCTTACGGGAAAGAGGCAGCTGAAATTATCACTCTTGTGGCCAAAAAAACAAAACCGGGTGCAAGAGAAAGGCAAATCGCGGCTATACTTTCCAAAGAGTTTGTCCTCAACGGGTTTAATGTATCTGTAATCCTTATCGGAGGTGATGAGCGCTCGCTAAACTTCAGGCACCAGGTAGTTACCGATTACGAAATTAAAAAGCATTACTGTTTATGCGGTGTGGGGAAAAAGGGCGGTCTTGCATTCCCTATTAATCGGGTTGTCTCGTTCGGTCAGCCTCCGAAAGAGCTTGCTGAAAACCAGACAAAAATAGAGACTGTATATGTGTATCTTAATTCACTTGCTACTGTGGGGAACACTCTGGAGAGCATTTACCGCAAACTGCCGGATATTTACAGCAGTCTTGATCTGGAAAGCAACGAGTGGGAAAGACATACACAGGGAGGTACCATGGGCTATCATCCAAGAGAGCTGACTGTATCGGATTCCGTTGGATACACTCTCCATGAAAACAATGTTATCGGGTGGAACCCTTCGCTTCCCGGTGTAATGGCAGAAGATGTATACCTGTTGAAAAAGGACGGCCTTGAGTACATAACCTATGACAGCAACTTTCCGCACAGGGAGCTGAGTGCCAACGGCCTTACCCAGGTGAGGCCGTCGATACTGGAGATTTAGGTAATAATTAATTTATTTGAAAAAACCGAAAGTTTGTCGGGAAAAACGGCGCCAATATGACTTAAAGAATATGATTGGTAAGATAGTGCTTGACTTAAATGTTGCATTGGTGCAATATAGACGGTTGAGAACGTTATCAATTTCCTTTTAATTATATTCATAAAATAATGATATAAAAAGGATGTCGGGAAAATAAAGTTACAAAGGGGGTGATGAGGTTACTTTTAACTCGTTTCAAGTAAAAGATATTAAAAATTGATTAAAGGAGGAGTTTGAAATGAAAAAGTTAAATTTTTATCTGATATTAATGCTTGCAGTCAGTCTCGTTTTTTCGGTTTCTCCGGTATTTGCAGGAAAAAAGGACAAAGAACGGGAGCCGGCAAAGGAGAAAGCTGTCGAAAAAGAAGCGCCGAAGCCCATGGAGGTAGAGTATATGGGAAAAGAGGCTCCCATGCTTGCGGAGATGGTAAAAGCCGGGAAGCTTCCCCCGCTTGAAAAACGGTTGCCTGAAAATCCCCTGATCATAAAGCCTTTTGAGGAAATCGGCAGGTACAGCGACACCTTTCGAAGGGGCACGGGATTTTTTATGCCTGATGAGTGGCTTATCTCCCATCACACAAATGAATCTTTATTTGCATTTACCTGGCCGATTCCCGGGGAGGGCCCTATCCTTCCAAACCTGGCTGAACGGTGGGAGTTCAATTCAGATGGTACGGAAATGACAGTGTATCTCAGGAAGGGCACAAAATGGTCGGACGGAGAGCCTTTCACCGTGGATGATATACTGTTCTTTCTGTTCGACGTACTGGGCAATGAAAAAGCGGCATATACATGGTATCACGCGGATAACTTGTACATAGAGGGTAAATTACCCGAGGTGAAGAAAATAGATGACTACACCTTAAAATTTATCTACCCCAAGACTAACTATTTTACAGAGATATCTTATGCTGCTTTATCTGAAATTGCCCTCCCGAAACATTATCTAAGCAAGTTCCATCCGGACTACAACTCGGATGCGACCTATGAGGATCTCAGCGCGAATATTCCCTGGAGGAGCGGTCGAGGAAAGGTTACATTGCAGGCATGGATGCTTGAGAGTTTTGACGCGGACTCTAAAATGGTTATTGTCCGGAACCCTTATTATTTCAAAGTTGACACTGATGGAAAGCAGCTGCCCTATTTTGACAGGGTTGAGATATATGTGACCGGCGACAGGCAGGGGGTCGCGCTTGGCAACATAACCGGACTGTATGACCTTGATAATATGTGGGTCGGTATTCAGCATCTTTCGCTGTTCCTGGAAGAAGAGGACAAGAGAGATTATACAATCGGCCACTCAATTGTGAGCAGCATGGGGATATTCTTCAACTTCGATGCTAAAGACAGGGACGCCAGAAAAGTAATAAGAAGCGTTGACTTCCGAAGGGCGGTTTCACTGGCAATAAACCGGCCTGAGATAGGCAGGGTTTTGTTTTATGACCAGCTTGTTCCCATGGGTGCCTCGTTCTCTCCCGACTCTCCTTATTTTGAGGAAAGCGTTGGAAAACTCTATTCGGAGTATGATCCTGAAAGGGCCAAAAAAATACTTGATGATGCCGGTATAATCGACCGGGATGGGGATGGAGTACGGGAGCTGCCGACAGGTGAAGAATGCAAAGTAATCTGGGACGTGTATGCACACGATCTCTACTCCCCGCTCAGTGAGATGGTGGTCGAAGACCTGGAAAAAGTCGGGATTAATTTCGTGTTAAATATCCAGCATCAAAACCTGATTGAAACCCGCCGTGACGGAGGGGATTTTCAGATTTCAACGTATGATTATACCAGTACCGTCGAACCGCTTGCCGCGCTTGAGTGGTGGGTCCCTGTTGCAGCAGGCACACCTTTCTGGCACACAAATGCGATCAACAAGCCATTCAGCAAAGAATATGCTGAATTTTCCGATCTTTTAATGAAAGCTGTGGACCTGCCTTATGAAGGTCGTGTAAAAGCGGTTAAAAAAGCTAATAAAATAATGGCCGAGAATGTTTTCGGGATACACATAGGATGGTATAAACGGCCGAATATTGTAAGCAACCGGCTCGGAAACGCGCCAAAAGTAGTCGCGCGTATCGATGAGTTCGGCAGCGCCGGACCTGAATTTATGTATTATCAAATTTACGAGAAATATAAACCCGGCGAAAAACCGTAACAGCTATATCTGTTCTTAGTTAAAGAATTTAGCAGATATTATTTACAAAAAAGCATCAGTTGAATAATATTGAGGGCGAATTTGCTGTAAGCAAATGGGAAGGTCGTTTTTAAAATCACCTTCCCATTTGAATTTTCTTAAGAATTGAGGCCTGTAATGATGGGCCTTTCATTGCCAAGGAGGTATTGTTGATGGGGATGCTGACTTATATCCTGCGCAGGGTTTTAATTTCTGTCCCTATGATCATTTTGCTATCGATAATTTGTTTTATAATTATACAGTTGCCCCCGGGCGATTATATTACGAGTTATGCAGCGCTTGTGGCAAACAGAGGCGGTGTAGCATCACAGCAGCTTTTAGACGTACTGCGCAGCCGCTACGGTCTGGGGCAGCCTGTATATGTCATGTACTGGAAATGGGTTATAGGTTTTCCAAAAGGGGATTTCGGTATTGCTATGAGTCTAAGTGATACCCCGGTAAGCGATCTCCTTCGTAAAAGGATTCCATTGACGCTTATACTTAATTTCCTGGCGTTCCTTTTTGCTATTGGGATTGCCATTCCGATAGGTGTGTACTCTGCTACCCATAAATATACTTTCATGGACTATTTTTTAACGTTCCTTGCTTTCATAGGGATATCGGTTCCAGGTTTTTTGCTGGCTCTGTTGATAATATTCATATCGGTCTTTTATCTTGATTCCACATATATAGGATCGTTGTTTTCTCCCCAATTTATTTCCTCTCCCTGGTCCTGGGCCCGCGTGCTCGATTTTATAAAACATTTACCAGCGCCGATTGTTGCGATTGGTGTGGCGGGAACATCAAACACAATGCGAATCGTCAGGGGGAACATGCTGGATATTTTAAATCAGCAATACATCCAGACTGCCAGGGCCAAGGGCTTGAAAGAGCGGCGGGTATTGATCAGGCATGCTTTACGTATAGCAATAAACCCTATTATCAGCCGTGTAGGTGTTTATTTGCCGGAAATACTCGCGACCGAAATGCTTGTTTCAATCGTTTTAAACCTTCGTACGATCGGACCTCTGTTCTATCAAGCCTTAATTGCACAGGATATGTATCTGGCAGGCACGATACTGCTGGTAATTTCTGTTATCCTGATTACAGGTAATTTGCTGGCGGATATTGCGCTTGCCTGGTCGGATCCTAGAATACGTTATGACTGACCTGAATAAAAGGTATTCTGATTAAATATAAATATTTCATAGGCATTAATAGATGATTTTAAAGAAGAGTAAAAAAGCTGTAAAAGACTTAAGTAGAACTTCACATTCAAAAAATGAAGAAGAATATAAAATACTGACTCCGGCGCAGCTGATGTACAGGAAGTTTATTAAACACCGTGTGGCTGTAGCATCTACCATAGTATTAATAATTCTATATTTCATGATAATTTTTGCAGAGTTTTTTGCCCCCTATGATATGACCAAGCCTCAAACTGCATACCTTGCGGCAAATCCTGACCGCGTACGGTTTTTTGACAGTGAAGGTAAAGTTCATTTCAGACCTTTTGTTTATAGAAGAACAGGTGAACGTGATTCAAAAACTTTGAGATATATCTACCCTGAAGATAAAAATACAAAAGATTTTATCTATTTATTTGTCCGGGGCGACGAATATAATATGTTCGGGTTTATCAAAAGCGATATTCACTTCTTCGGGGTCAAAGAGGGGGGTCTTTTTCTGTTTGGTACCGACCAGAGAGGACGCGACCTTCTGTCGAGGATAATTTTCGGAGGGCGTATTTCTCTTTCAATAGGCTTTATCGGTGTACTTATAATTATTTTTTTAGGGTCCTTTATAGGGACAGTTTCAGGCTACTATGGAGGGTGGGTGGATAACGGCATCCAGCGTTTCATTGAAATACTGCGCACCATACCCCAGATTGCCCTGTGGATGGCCCTGGCTGCAACTTTACCGCCTGGCTTGCCTTCAACATATGTTTACCTGGGCATTGTGGTCATTTTAGGTTTGATCGGGTGGACCGGGCTGGCCCGGGAAGTAAGGGGTAAAGTACTTGCAATACGTAATTCTGATTTTGTTTATGCGGCCGAGATTTCGGGCGCCAGCGCAAAGAGGATTTTTTTTGTTCATTTGATTCCGAATATCTCGAGCCACATAATTGTAACTGCAACCTTAACAGTGCCTTTGATGATTCTGGGTGAGACCGCTTTGAGTTTTCTCGGCCTGGGTATAAAACCCCCTATGACAAGCTGGGGTTTGCTATTAAACCAGGTCCGTGAAGTTCAGGTTTTAAAATACTATCCCTGGCTTTTAACGCCTGCCCTGTTTATAATTTTATCTGTTTTATGTTTTAATTTTATGGGCGATGCTTTGCGTGATGTTATAGACCCTTATTCTAAATAATTTTTTATGGATATATTTATCTCAAAATAATTCTTGAATAGAAGACTTTCTTTAAAGAATTAATTTCTGATATATACCCAGTTGGAGGGCGAATACGGTGGCAGACGGCAAGTTGCTTGAGGTGAATGATTTAAAGGTATATTTTTATATCGAGCAGGGTATCGTAAGGGCGGTTGACGGGGTCAGCTTTGATTTAAAACGGGGCCAGACGCTTGGGGTTGTTGGAGAAAGCGGCTGCGGTAAAAGCGTTACAGCCCTCACCTTGATCCTGCTGCATCCGCAACCGGAAGGAAATATTGCCGGAGGCAGGATTTTTTATTATAAAAACGGTGTTGATTCTATTGATATAACCAAAATGGACCTTCGCGGTGATGAAATAAGGGGTATACGGGGTAATGAAATTGCCATGGTCTTCCAGGAGCCGATGACTTCCTTAAACCCCGTTTACACGGTAGGCGAGCAGTTGATGGAGGCAATCCAGCTGCACCGGAAAGTCAAAAAAGCCCAGGCCAGGGAACTGGCAATTGACATGCTTGACCGCGTAAGAATGTCTGCTCCGGAACAAAGAGTGGACGAATACCCCCATCAATTGAGCGGCGGGATGAGACAGAGGGTGATGATCGCTATGGCGCTTTCATGTAATCCGGCACTGCTTATTGCAGATGAGCCTACAACGGCGCTGGATGTTACAATTGAAGCTCAAATCTTGTCGCTTATCAAGGACATCCAGCAGGAGGACCGGATGTCTTTGATGATAATCACACATGACCTGGGTGTCATAGGAGAAATGTCCGATCATGTAATCGTCATGTATATGGGAAAAGTAGTTGAAAAAGCAATTACACGGGACATTTTCGAAAGTCCAAAACATCCGTACACTTACGGGCTTTTAAAGTCTTTACCGAAAATCGGAAGTAAGACCAGGCTGCTTTCAATCAGCGGCTCTGTCCCAAATCCATGGATGGTGCTCACAGGGTGCAGTTTTGAGCAGCGCTGCCCGGTGGTAATGGACATATGTAAAAAAAATGAGCCTCCGGTATTCAATGTTGAAAAAGGCCATTATGTAAAATGCTGGGTCTTCAAGGATGATGGAGATGCAGTATAAAAATATTAATATTATTCAATTCGTGAAAAACCCGCACTAAACCAAAATGAATCCGGAATAATGGAAGTTATGGCTACAAGGGGTATGCTGTGGAAACTAAGATAAACAATGGTTCAAACATATTATGCGTAAAAGGTTTAAAAAAGTACTTTCCGATACATAAAGGCTTCTTCAAACGCGTTACCGGGCACACAAAGGCGGTGGACGGCGTGGATTTTTATATCAAAAAAGGCGAAACAGTGGGCCTTGTCGGAGAAAGCGGTTCGGGAAAAACCACAGTCGGCCGCTGTATCGTACGATTATATGATCCTACTGACGGGAGGGTGGAATTTTGTGTGAACGGTGAGATGAAAAACCTGATCGATTTGGGAAAAAAAGAGCTGAAAGAGGTCCGGAAATCGATCCAGATGCTTTTTCAGGATCCATTTTCTTCACTGAACTCCAGGTTGAGGATAAAAGATATAATTACGGAGCCTCTTGTGATACACGAAATCGGTACCCCGAAAGAAAGGCTTGAGAGGGCAAAAGAGCTTCTGGAAACTGTAGGGATCACAGCAGATAATATGAATAAATTTCCCCACCAGTTCAGCGGCGGGCAGAGGCAGAGAATCGGGATAGCCAGGGCGCTGAGCATAAACCCGGAACTGATTATCTGTGATGAGCCTGTTTCGGCTCTCGATGTTTCCGTTCAGGCGCAGGTGCTGAATCTGCTTTACGATTTGCAGAAGAAGATGAATATGTCTTACCTGTTTATTGCCCATGATTTGAGCGTGGTCGAGTACATAAGCGACAGAGTTATGGTGATGTATCTGGGTAAAATTGTGGAAATTGCCTTTTCAGACGCTATTTATCAAGATCCGAAACATCCGTATACCGAAGCTCTACTTTCCTCGATTTCAAAATACCAGGCCGGAAGCACGAGGCGAATACTCATTAAAGGGTCCATACCGGACCCGTCTAATCCGCCGACAGGTTGTGTTTTTCACACAAGATGCCTTTATGTCAAAGATATCTGCAGGATGGAAATTCCGGAATTAAAAGCGACAGACGATACAGCGGAATCCTTTGTCGCCTGCCACTTTTACAAAGAGCTTGATCTAAAAGGATACATCTGACATTTAGCGGCCAGGTGACCGGCTGGATAGAAATCGCACAACTTCAACAAGAACAGATTAAATCAATCGCTAAAAGCATTTTAGATTATAACTTTTGGAACCCCGTTTATGTGTCAACTAATATTATTTTGCCCAGTCTGTCCCATTCGGATGGACAAATGCTTTAACGTCCTCCCCAGAACGCAGGTTAGCGAAGGCTTTCTCCCACTCCTCAAGAGTGTACCTGTTTGTCATAAGTGTGTCGAGGTCTAATTTTCCGCTGGAAATGATCGACACTGCCCGCTCCCAGCTGTCCGACCCGTTCCAGCTCCATCCACCGTGAATGGTAAGCTGGTAAAGTGAAATTGCATCGGCGTCTATCGTAATAGGCTTCCCCCAGAGGCTGGCAGAAGTGATTACACCCGCCCCGCCCGGACCTTCCGGCGCTCTTTTTGCACAGTCAATCGCGTGCTGGAAACCTTTTTCTGATGCCGAGCATTCCAGTATGAAGTCAGCTCCCCGGCCGTTATTCAGGTCCCTTACGGCTTCTTCAGGGTGCTCCTCGGAATACAGGGTATAATCGGCCCCCACCTTTTTTCCGATCTGTAACCGTTTTTGATCCTTTTTAAGACCGATAAGCGCGACGGCTCTCGCGCCACTCAGCTTGGCAAACTGGACGCCAAGTAATCCCATGGGGCCCGGCCCCACGATCACAACAAAATCACCCGCTCGAATCTGGCTCCTCTCCTGCATGCAGTGTATGATACCCACAAGCTGTTCCGTAAAACAGGCGCGGTCCAGAGAAACACTGTCAGGATAAACATGTATCTGTGCTTCCGGGATTGCCATGTATGCGGCATAAGCACCGTCCCGGGTTACACCAAGCCAGCCCTCCCTGGTCTCAATATCCGAAACTATCTTGTCCCCGGTGCGCACTCTGGTAACCTTCGGGCCGATTTTATCCGCAATGCCCGAATACTCATGGCCCAGCGTTACAGGCACCTCGTAAAAATGCTTGTCATCCTGAATCAGCAAATCACTGCCGCAGATGCCTGCCGCCCAGACTTTCATCAGGATTTCGTCGTCCTTGATCTCTGGAACATCCACTTCCATTAATTCAACATTCCCAACCCCTGATTTTGTTTTCCTTAAAGCCAACATTTTCCTGAACCCTCCTTAAATATTATTTTCAATAAAAAAATTCTATGCGCGTAAAAATAAAGAATTCCCCCAGTGTACTATTAATGTAGTTGATTTCAGAATTTAGCAGAACCTTCAGCTCAATAATAAGCCATTTTCAAACTGCGGAACGTGATGTGAATGTCGGGAATGTTGCGATTATCAAACATATTAACATAGAAAGATTTAAATTACAACACTTTTTTCCGTATATTTGGTACCGGACATATTATTAGTAACTTATCCGGTTAAATATTTGTGCATATTTCTGTTCAAAAGTGTAAAATATTACTTGACATAAACCGCCATATAAAAAATAATAATGGAAACGTTGCCAATATATTAATCTAAGGGAACATTAATTTCCTTAATATTGAAAATGCAAGTTGGGATGGGAGCAGCTTTAAAAAGGAACTGCCATGAAAGAGAAGAAGATAGTAGAGCTAATTGAATTAGACGAAAAAAGAAGATGGGAGTATTTGAAAAGGTATTATGAAGTCGCGGCCATGGTCAGGTCATTAAGAAATTGTCCAAGTATCATTATGTGGGAGATGGGTGATGAACCGCTAATGCTCATCCATAATTTCAGGAGGTTTAAATGGTATGAGCAGATTTATAATCTGGTTAAAGAAGAAGATAAAACCCGGCCCATTGTACCTGCAGGTTCTTTCTGCCTGGAATTAGTGGATCGAATAGAAAACTTTAAGGACAAAAAGTTAAGCTGTAGAGAAAAAAGAAGAAAAGTGCTTGAAGATTTACCTGTTTATGGGCTGGACATGGCAGTTTGGGACTACCATTACTGCCCGGAAGTCCCTCCAATTGTTCCATGTTATACTGTTGTAAACAGAGTAAAGGACGCGCTGGGCGGTGAGAGGCCGACTGTTTTTACGGAATTTGGTTTTGACGGAATGCCCGAGCCCACTCTAAAACTTATCGAAGCTTATGAAGGAAATCCTGTACCGTATGCCGAATTGAGAGTTTATATAGGGAATATTAATAACGAAATTATCATGCATAGAGAATTTTCAGGTATCCATGATCAAAGGAAACGTACGTGTTACTTCCGCGTGTACGCTGGATCTTAAAGGAATCGCTAAAGGGTTGTACAGCATAGAATATTTTCTATTTGACGAAAATGAAAATGAACTGGCGAAAAATATTGAACTTTTTTATATTGTGTGATCTCTTTTATTGAGATGTACAAACGATGCAGTATCCGTGATCCAATATCCTTTAAAAAGAAAAGTTTTGTTGCTAAAGGGGGCAGCGTGAAAGTAATAACCAAAGATTATTTAAGAAAAAAAAGTGTTGTTCATCCGTATGAAAGTAATCCGGGATACAGTGCCCGGATAAATACCTTTTTTTATTCAAATGATGAAAAAATGATTGCGGGATACTGGAAGGCTCCTCAAGGGTGGTTCGATGTGGAAATAGGCAAGCAATCCGAGATCAATTATGTTATTGAAGGTGAGATAGAACTTTTATGTGGCGGAAAAAAAATAACAGCGAAAAAAGGCGACTGTTTTTTAGTTGAAAGCGGCGAAAAACTAAAATGGATCGTAAAAAAGCCGATAAAAACTATTTTCTTTATTTATCCTGCCAATGAAGAGATCGTGGAGTTTTTTAAAGGGCTGGAAAAATAAAAGCCGTGAAAAGTTTATATGAATAATAAAACCGGGATTTGAGGAAGGGGTAAGATTGATAAATAAGTCGTCTATTGATATCAGAGAGCTGGAAAATATGGGGATGAAGCAGTTAAACCGGGATGATCTTGATAAAGCCAAAGAGACGTTTGAGCGGGTCCTTCAATTGGACCCGGAAAATCTTTTGGCCCTTGACAAAACAGGGGTAATATTCGCCCGGCGGGGCTGCCTTGACGAAGCGGAATTCTATTTCAAAAAAGTACTGTCCCTGGAACCAGCATATAAAACAGCTTTCAACAATCTGGGTAATGTTTATCTGGAAAGAGGTGAAATCGGGCAGGCAAAACATTGTTATAAAAAAGCAATAGAAATAGATATTGAATATTCCCGGGCTTATCACAATCTGTCAATTGCATATAAAAGGGAAGGAGACACCTCCAATTATTTAAGGAATCTAAAAAGAAGCGTGAGACTTGAGAAACGTGAGGGAATAAAAAAAGTAGTTTCATTTTTCAAAATGCGCCGGTATTGAATATACAGCGGGACGGCCCGGAAGTAACATAGTAACCAAAAGGGGATATTAAAAATATCCGGCAGGCGGAAATGCAGAAAAACAGGGGAATAACAAATTATTTTCTTGACAGATTTAAAATTTTATTAGACTATTATGGTAACGTTGCCACAATTTACCATCTTATTTTAACTTTTTATTCAAAAATTGGAAATGTTACCAAAAGAATGGTTTTTTAACAAAAGATATATCAATTTGCCTTGAGGGGGTTGTATGCAAAGTTTAAATGGTTTTGATAAAAATTTGGTACTCGAGTTGTACAAAACTATTTTGAAAATCAGGCTGTTTGAAGAAACACAGTCAAGGGTATTTAAAGCGGGAGAGCAGGAAGGCTTTACACATCTTTACCTGGGGGCGGAAGCTGTTGCGGCAGGTGTATGTTCAAATTTAAACAAAGATGATTTTATAACGAGCACTCACAGAGGGCACGGCCACATGATAGCAAAGGGCGGAGATATTAAAAAGATGATGGCCGAGCTTTACGGCAGAACCACGGGAACATGCCAGGGAAGAAGCGGTTCCCTTCACATTGCGGACAGAAGTATAGGTGTTTTGGGTGCGAACGGCATTGTCGGGGACGGCAATCCTATAGCTGTAGGCGCCGGGTATTCCATAAAGCTGCGCAAAACCAAACAGGTAGCTGTATCTTTTTTCGGGGACGGAGCTACGAATCAGGGTACGTTTCATGAATCCGTTAACATGGCGTCGTCATTTGATTTACCCGTAATATTTGTTATTGAAAATAACCAGCTAAGCTGCGGGGTACCGACCGGAACAGTATGCAAGGTGGTTGAAAATTTAGGTGACAGGGCGGCTGCCTACGGAATTCCGGGAGAGAACATAGACGGGGCCGATGTGCTACAGGTTTATATCACGGCAAAAAAAGCGGTGGAAAGGGCAAGGAGTGGAAAGGGCCCGACATTGATCAATTGTAAAATAACCAGACATCATGGACATTTTGAGGGTGATGTCGACATACGGACAAAAGAGGAAGTTGAGGAAGCCGTAAAGATAGATCCTGTGGGTAAAATTGAAAACCGTATGCTGGAAGTTAATATGATCACAAAAGATGAAATAAAGTTGTACAGGGAAAAAATTCAGAAATTGGTAGATGGAGCAGTTGATTTCGCAAGGAAAAGCCCGGTCCCGAAACCGGAAGACGCAATGAAATACGTTTATGCCTAGCAAATAAATATATACATGAAAAAATCGGGGGTAATTCCATGAGACAGATAATGTACCGGGAAGCTTTAAGAGAAGCAATGACAGAGGAGATGAAAAAAGACGACCTTCTTTTTATGATAGGATATGACGTGGGTAAATACGGCGGAGAGCACAGGATAAGCGGAAACATGTTCGATATTTTCGGTGACGCCAGGGTAAAAAATGCACCAATATCGGAGCAGGCAATAGTAGGCTGTGCTATTGGGGCTTCGATTACAGGCTGCAGGGCCATTACGGAAATCCCATTCGGGGATTTCCTACCGATGTGCATGGACATGATAGTGAATCAGGCCGCCAAGTTTCATTATACTTTCGGCGGGCAGATGAATGTTCCAATGGTTATACTGACCGCCATGGGGGGATATATACGGGCTGCTGAGCAGCACTCACAGTGTCTCGAGGCATGGTTCATGCACGTACCGGGACTTAAAACAGTTATCCCCTCTACTCCCTATGAAGCAAAGGGGATGATGAAAACGGCTATAAACGACCCGAATCCTGTAATGTTCATTGGACACAAAAAACTGCTGCCAATGAAAGGGGAAGTCCCTGAAGAAGAGTATACAATACCATTTGGTGTGGCGGACATTAAAAAAGAAGGGAGAGATGTGACACTGATCGCAATCTCCTATGTGGTCCATCTGGCCCTGAAGGCGGCAGAAGAGCTGGAAAAAGATGGGATTTCGGTCGAAGTAGTAGATCCGCGTAGTTTGTATCCCTTTGATAAAGAGACAGTGCTGAAATCCGTAAAAAAAACAGGGAGGGTAGTAATTGCGCATGAAGCGCACGTGACCGGAGGAGTCGGCGCTGAAATAGCCGCGATCATAGCTGATGAAGCCTTCGGATACCTTGATTCACCGATAAAGAGAGTCGGTGCGAAATGGGCGCCTATACCTTTTACCTCTGTTCTCGAAGATTATGTCCTTCCGGGCATAGAGGATATTAAAAAAGCCGTTAAGGAAGTCCTGGAATAAGATATTACCTGTTTGGAAAGTTAATATTGTGATTGGAGGAAATGTTTTAATGATAAAGGAAATAATACTCGCAAAAATCGGTCTTACAATGGAAACAGGGACAATTTTAAAATGGCTCAAAAAAGAGGGAGATTATGTTGAACAGGATGATCAGCTGTTAGAGGTTGAGACCGATAAGGTTACCACTGTTGTAGAAGCCTATCACCCGGGATATCTGAAGAAAATTATACAGGAAGAGGGCAGTGAAGTGCCCGTTAATGCTGTAATAGCCTATGTAGGAGAAAAAGATGATGATTTAGATTCTTTTCTCAAAGACACTGGCAGTGGAGACCATGTTGAACAGGATTTTACTGTTTCAAAGGGAGCGGAAAAAAGCGAAAATAAAGCAAAAGGAACGGTTCGGGTGAGAGTCAATGCTTCACCTCTCGCAAAACGGCTTGCTTCGGAACTTGGAGTTGACCTGTCTCTTGTAAAGGGAACTGGACCCGATAACAGGATAGGTAAGGAAGATGTGCAGGCAGCTGCCAGAGAACCCGTATCAGGAGGGCGGCAAGAATATCCCCCCGTAAAAGATTCTGATGTCAAGATCCTTTCAGAAAAAAAATTGACAGGAATAAAAAAAGTGGTTGCAGGCAGAATGAAGGCAAGCTACAATGATGCGCCGCATATCCACCTTGAACTATCGGTCGATATGACCAATGCTTCGTTTTTGCGTGAAAGGCCGAATAAAGAACCGGTAAAATTAAAACACGTTACCTATACGGACATAATTGTTAAAGCTGCGGCTGAAGTGCTGAAAAAGAACCGGCTGTTAAATGCTACTTTGAGGGAGGGTACTGTTGTAATATTTGACGACATAAATATAGGAATTGCAGTATCAACCAATAAAGGACTTGTCGTTCCGGTTATTAAAAACACAGATAAGTTAGACCTCGCTGAAATATCTCTGGCTTGCGGAAACCTGAGCGATAGAATCAGGGACGGTAAACAGAGCATCGATGATGTGAGTGGAGGTACTTTTACTATTACAAACCTGGGTATGTTTGGTATTGAATCGTTCAAACCGATATTGAATCCGGGCCAGTCGGCGATTCTTGCAGTAGGGGTGATAAAAGAAACAGCGGCTGCTGGTGGATCAGGTCAGGTGATCTTCAGGCCTATGATGAATTTATCGCTGGCTTGCGATCACAGGATCGTTGATGGATCAGACGGTGCAAAATTTCTATCAGAATTAAAAGAGCTGCTCGAAAACTCTGTTGACGGCCTTTAATACATGATTAAACCTGGACACTTTTTGCCGTAATGCTTTCTGGGATGAGTAACCGGGCGATAAATGTTAACAAGTGCCTGTGGAAGCGGAAAATGGCTGACAGGTGAAAAAAGGGGGATATTTCTTATGCCGAATAATAATAAATTGCGGCTCACAGTTCTTTCTGAAGAGCAGATTAAAAGTATTCATGAAGCAACAGTGGATGTCCTTGAAAATACCGGTGTGATCGTTGACACTCCTGAAGCAGTTGATCTTCTGC
>DRHN01000205.1 GCA_011049595.1 Spirochaetota bacterium
ACGGATGAGGGAGGGGTTGAGATCGGGGCGGCCAGGTCGGACGATGTTGTATCTTTCACTATAGCGGACACTGGTATCGGTATGAGTGAACAGGAAATGGAGCATATTTTTGACGAGTTCCGGCAGATCGACGGCACCACGACCCGCAAGCACCAGGGCACGGGTCTGGGCCTTGCTATAAGCCAGAAGCTTGCATCTCTGATTGGAGGAAGCATTGAAGTAGAGTCAAAAAAGGGGGAGGGGAGCACGTTTTCCCTGATACTGCCTGAAAAGTACCAGGGTGAAAAAGAGGATTTTTCCGGGGAGCACAGGGGCGTGGAAAAAAACGTTTATCCTCAAAGGGGAATGGACAGGGCTGACGCCCGAAAAATTCATGGGGCATCCCGGAAAACAGTTCTTGTGATCGATGATGAGCCCGAAACGCGCGCTTTAATAAAGGATTACCTTTCCGGCAGCGGGTACAAAGTGGTGACAGCTTCCGGCGGTAGAGAAGGGCTGGACCTGGCCCGAAAGATAAAACCTTTTGCGATAACCCTTGATATTTTGATGCCTGATATGGACGGCTGGGAGGTCATCAGGAACCTTCACGAATCAAAAGAGACTGCAGGTATTCCCGTGATCATTGTCTCTGTCAGTGATGAACACGCGGCAGGATTCGCTTTAGGGGCTTCGGGCTTTTTGGTTAAACCGATCGACCGGGAAACCCTGCTTGTGGAGATGGAAAAGTTGTCGGTCTCCCAGGTGTTAAAAAATGTACTAATTGTCGACGATGATGCAGCGGTCAGGGAAAGTGTAAAAGAGTTTCTGGATAAAAAAGGTTATCATGTCGAGACGGCTGCCGGAGGAGAAGAAGCCCTTGAAAAGATCACGGAGAAAAAGCCCGATATTATTATTCTCGACCTTTTGATGCCGGAAATGGACGGTTTTTCGGTATTGAGCAGTTTGAGGGATTCGGAGGAGCTTTCTACGATCCCGGTTATCGTGATAACAGCGAAAGACCTCTCCGCGGGAGAGAGGAAAGTATTGAAAAGATCCGTGCAGAAGGTAGTAAAAAAAGGAAACCTGGGCAGAGACGGGTTTTTGCGGAAGATAAGGGCTGAGCTTGAAAGCATCGAATCGGGCACGCAGTCTCCTTTCCCGGTCAAAAAAAACGTAATACTTGTCGTGGAAGACAACGAGGTCGCAGCGGCCCAGATACGCCTGGCGCTCGAGGAAAACGGTTATCCCGCGCACATATGCAAGGGCGGGGCGGAAGCGATCGAGTTTGTAAAAAGACAGATACCCGATGCTTTAGTCCTGGATCTCATGATGCCGGATGTTGACGGATTTCAAGTCCTGGAGAATATCCGTTCGACAAAAACCACATACAAACTGCCTGTGCTCGTGTTGACCGCGAAAGAGCTCACCAAAGCGGAACGGGAGCGGTTGAGCCAAAATAACATCCAGCAGCTGATACAAAAAGGGAGCGTAAACCGGAGCCAGCTTGTCGACAGCCTTAAAGAATTATTAAAAAAGCAGCCGGGGCCCGGGAAAAAAGACCCTAAGGGTATTGTGCGGGCTTCACCGGGGCGGATTAAAACAGGAACAAAGCCGGGAGATAAAACCATACTTGTAGTTGAGGACAATCCTGATAATTTGCTCGCGGTGACTGCCATCCTTGATGAATACGGATACAAATATTCAACGGCAGGTGACGGCCTTGAGGCAGTAAAAGCCGTTAAAGAGGCGCCTCCAGGGATGATCCTCATGGATATCCAGCTGCCGGTAATGAGCGGTTTTGACGCGACCAGGGAAATTAAATCCGATCCGAAATTCAAGCATATACCTGTCATCGGGCTTACAGCCCGGGCCATGGTAGGGGAGCACGTGGAAGTGCTGAAGGCGGGATGCGATGATTACCTGCCGAAACCGTTTTCACCGGATGATCTTATTGAAATGATAAGGAAATGGATTGGGTGAATTAAACTCCAGGCAGATCAATGTCCCGGTCGGAGAGTACCGGATAACCGCGAATACCGGCGAGAAGCTCCATATTGTCACCGGTTCCTGCGTCGGGCTTGCACTTTTTGAACCTGAAAAGCGTATTCTGGGGATAGTCCATATCGTGCTTCCGGGCAGAAGAAGCCTGCGGCGGGAAGGGGATTCGAATGCGTATTTTGCTGATACCGGGGTGCCTTTATTGATTGAAGAAATGAAAAAAAAGGGGGCTCAAACCGAAAGGCTGGAGGCCACGATCATCGGCGGCAGTAAGCTGATAACCGGAGAGGATGGCATGGACATCGGCCTGGAAAACATAAAAAAGGTCATCATGCTGCTGAAAAAAAGCCGCATACCTGTTGTGAAAAAGTTTGTCGGAGGGAGGACAGGGTGGGTGATGACGTTTGATGTTTTTTCGGGGAAAGTAAATATCAGGCCCACAACAAAGGAACCCTCCCCCGGCGTGCTGAAGGACAATGAAAAGATAAACGAAGGTCAGCTGAAAGGGCTTTTATTGTTACTTGAGGGCTTAAGACCGGACCCGGAATTATCCGGCAGTCTGCTCGATGAGCTGCACGGCCGGCCTGTAAATTGGGAAATGGTACAAAACCTTATCTCGTCTGATTTTGTTTTATCCACAAATATTTTTCGTCTTATAAATTCCCCATATTACGGGCAGCCGGGGGAGATGCCGACGTTTGACTCGGCATTGAATAACCTTGGGGAAAGGCAGTTAAGGCGATTGTGTGTGCTTGCCGCGAGCAAAAGAAATACAAAACCCGCTTGGGATATCCCTTCACGTTTTAAAAAGAAGGTCAGCAGGCGCTCTTCGATCGTTTCCGTGGCCGGCGGCGTTCTTGCCCGCTCAATGCTCCCTCATCTGGAGGGTCATGCCTCAACGGCCGGGCTGCTCCACGCAGTCGGTACTGTCGCGGGGTTGTTGCTTCTTTTATCAGATGATAAAAAACAGGATAAAGGCCGGGGTGAAAAACCGGCCCCGGCAGGTGATGCGCAGGATGGGTGCGTAAAACTGGGTGTAAACTGTGACGAGCTGGCAAGGTTCATTCTTTCACAGTGGAAAATACCCGACGAGATCTGCACAGCGGTAGCATCTTGCCGGGCCCCCGGGCTGGACAGTGACGGTCCTGTTGACCTGGCTGCCGTTGTGCAGACAGCATGCTGGATAGGCAGGTTGCTCGGGCCGGGTATGATGTTTCCTTTTCCCCGTTTCGAGATTTCACAGGAAATATACAATAAAATGGACCTAAAAAACACACTCAATGGTATTGTCAACCAGGTTTTTGAATTATTAAAATCACAAAATATGATGGAGATAAAGCCGCCTGATGAATTTCTTAAAAATTATAATAACGTTTAATTGCCGGCGGCAGCACGGGTTTGCCCAAAACAATTACTTTGACCTAAAAAAGTTGAGCCAAAAAAAGATGCGCATCAGTTTTTCATTTAAAGGGTACCTCGATGAACGAAAATATTATTCTGGCGGTAGATGATCAGGAAGACAATTTATTTGTGCTCGAGCAGTTGATAACCGAGTACTTTCCCGGCTGCAGGGTGCTGACCGCGGTCAATGGAAATGACGGCCTGAACATTATTGCCCGGAACAGGGTCGATGTGGCAATAGTGGATATTCAGATGCCCGGGATGGATGGTATTGAAATGTGCAGGCGTATAAAAGCTGACATAAAAAGCGCGGGCGTCATGGTCGTGCTCATGACAGCGCACCGGACAACACCCCAGTTCAGGGCTTCAGGGCTCGAGGCCGGAGCGGATGAGTTTTTAAGCAAGCCCGTTGAGAGTGTCGAAATGATAGCCCGGATCAGGGTCATGCTGCGGACCAAACAGGCAGAGAACAAGCTGCGCGCGCAGAAAGATGATCTTGAGGTTACCGTAAGGGACCGTACGAAAAAACTGCGTGAAGCGGAAAGTTATTACAGGACGCTTTTCAACAGCGCTTCCGACGCGATAATCATACACGATTTAAACGGCTGTCTCATCGATGTAAATGAAGAAACCATCAGGAGATTAAAATATGACCGCGAACAGCTCCTGGATATGTCGATAGAGGACATCGAGGGCCCGGACTTTGCGCGCACTTTTCCCGAAAGGATGGACACGCTCAGGCACAAGGGCCATCTGATTGTCGAAACCGGGCACCTTGCAGGTGACGGAGTTACGATCCCTGTTGAAGTGTGCAGCCGGCTGATGGATTATAAAGACCGAGTTGCGGTCTTTTCCATAGCCAGGGACATGACCGAGAGAAAAAATCTTTTGGATCAGCTGATGCAGAGCAGGAAGATGGAGGCCATCGGAAGGCTTGCAGGCGGAGTGGCGCATGATTTTAACAACATATTGACAATAATCATCGGATACGCGGAAATGATGAACGACAGCCGGCTGGAAAAAACAAACAGGGCAAAAATATCGGAAATAATAAAAGCCGCAAAGAGGGCGGCGTCTCTGACGCAGCAGCTGCTTGCTTTCAGCCGGAAACAGATCCTTCAGCCAAGAAAGATCCGGATCAACGATATAATAAGTGGCATTAAACCGATGCTGGACAGGCTGATACCGGAGAATATTTTACTCTTTTTTGAGCTGAATTCAGCACACGGCTGTCTTGAAGCTGACCTCGGCCAGTTCGAGCAGGTGATCATGAACCTGGTTATCAACGCGCGTGACTCGATGGCCGGGGGAGGGGAGATAACAATTGAGACAGGAGACATCGACCTTGACGAAGCGTTCCGCGAAAACCGAAGCGAAATTGTCCCCGGACCTTATGTTTTTTTATTTATAAAAGACACGGGGCAGGGTATGCATGAAAAAACAAAGAAAAAAATATTCGAGCCGTTTTTTACGACCAAAGAGTTCGGGAAGGGTACGGGGCTGGGCCTATCGACCGTGTATGGTTTTATAAAACAGAGCAGGGGGTACATATACGTTGAAAGCACATACGGAGAGGGGTCGACCTTTAAAATATACCTGCCCCGGTTAACCGAAACTGATTGCGGCAATTTTATAAAAGATGAAAAGCCGGCCGCGCGGGCGACCGGCAATGAAACAGTGATGCTTGTGGAGGATGAAACATCTGTGAGAACGGTGGCCCGGACGATGCTTGACAAGTTAGGGTATTCGGTTTATGAGGCTGAAAACGGAAACGAAGCGCTGGATATATTGAAACAGCATGGAACAGAAAATATCGATCTGCTGGTAACTGACGTGATCATGCCCGGAATCAGCGGTAAAGAGCTTGCCGACAGGGTCAGGGAAAATTATTCAGGTATCAAAGTCCTTTATATATCAGGCTACCCGGACAAAGCATTTTCGGACCTCGGGATAACAAAAGATGAGGCTTCAGTTCTGAAGAAACCCTTTTCTCCACAGCTCTTCGGTGAAACAATCCGGGAGATCCTGGACCGGAAATGAAAGGAGCGAAGGTGCCGGTTATAGAGCGGGCGTGCAGCGGTAAAAGGGTTTATCGTAATTTTTTATATATTTTGTTGATGTTGTCGACTGCAGCGTACCTGGATTTAATACGGGGGTCCAAAGTTTCCGAGGTCCCGAGTACCAGAAATCCTCCATTCGCGATTGTCTTGTCCAGCTTTGCGAAGATCTGTTTCTGAACTTCCTCTGAATAGTATATGAGAACGTTTCTGCAGAGAACGATGTCGAAAGTGCCGAAGACACTTTCTGCCGGCGCGGCGTGTTTTGGTGATGTGAGGTCATTGATGGAGAACCTCACCATGTCCTTTAGAAAGGGGTGGGCGCGGTATGTACCGCTGTTTTCATTCTCAAAATAAAGGTCCAGGAAGCCAAGTTTAATATTTTTCAAACTGTCCCTGGGATATTCACCATCGCTGCCGTGTTTCAAAACCTTTTCGTTTATATCGGTCGCGAAAATGAACGGGGTCCCTTTTACTGCCAGATCTTTATAGGCTTCATAGACCAGGATGGCGATAGAATAAGCCTCTTCTCCTGCGGCACAGCCCGCGCTCCATATTCTTATTCCGCCGAATTTTGATTCCGCGGAATTATAGATGATTTCGGGGATCACTTTCTGGGCTATTATCTCAAAAACAACCGGATCACGGAAAAAGGAGCTCACATTTATCAGGATCGTATCAATGAGGTGGTCCAATTCATTTTTATCGGAGCGCAGAAACGCGATGTATTCTTTGGTAGAGTCAATATTTACCCTTTTAATTCTCTCAAGTATCCGGTTTTGCAGTGTAGTTAAATTGTATGAGCTGAAATCCAGTTTCCTGGTTTTCTGTATTTCATCAATGATCTTTTTAATTGAGTTTTCCATAGCGTTTTTTTTGCTGTTTTTGCTGACAGGTCAAAATAATTAAAATAGCAGTCTAATAAATTAATAATATAATTTTTTTTCATAAAAGTCCGCATTTATCATCTAAAAAATGTCATTTCCCGGGCAGTATGTTCAGGAGAATGCTGCCGTTTTTTTCCAGGCAAGGCACTCATCGAATAGGGGTGTGACTTTTTTCACAGGATATGGATACATTCCCGGTAAAACTCCATAATTCTTTATATTCTAAAAAATACAACAAATTTCCTGAAATCATAAAAATGAAAAATGTCATATACCTTTTGAGATGTTCTGAAAAGCCGGCTGCGTAAAGGTTTTGTATTTCTAAAAAGGTATTGTTTCATTTACGGTGTGACAGATCTATTATTTTAACTAAAGTTCAAACTTGACATTGTAAAGCATTGATATGTATATAATAATGTTTATCTTTTCAACCTTCCGGAAAACCGCGCCAACCCTTGAAGTTACTAAATTATTAAAAACATGAATTAAGCCGGGCAAACCCTGAGCGGCGCAACGAATTAATTATAATTGGCATCATATTTGTGGTATAAAGTATGAATACTTTAAAGCGGCCGCACTTTTTATTTCCAATTCAATTGCACATCTAAAAAGTTCATAAACAAAACTCAAATTATAACGGAGGTAGAAAATGGAAACAAGGATTTCTGATGGGTCTTCCGCTGAAACACTCGATCAGCTGATCAGGTTCGCGGTAGATAAAGAGGAGTACGGTGTCGATATCCAGAAGGTAAAAGAGGTCATAAAGATCAAGGATATCACAAAGCTGCCGAAAGCTCCTGTTTTTGTTAAAGGGGTAATAAATCTCAGGGGGGATATTATACACGTGATCGACCTGAGGGAGAAGTTCGGAATTGAGGAAAAGGAGTACGGAGACAGCACGCGTATCATCGTTGCGGAGGTGGACAACAGGTCTATAGGCATGGTGGTTGACAGTGTCAGCCATGTGATCCGGATAGCGCAGGACCAGATAGAGCCGCCGCCCGAGATGGCAGGGGGGTTATCGCGTGAGTTTTTATTTAAAAAGCATGAATGCCCTGTTTTAAATCTTTATAGAACAGGGACAGTTTTATTTACAAAACAAAATTTAACAACAGTAGAAAAAAATGAGAAACTAAAAAATTGGAGCAAAGCTGGTGCTGGGGTTTTTATCGGTCGTGGTCATATTAGGAGGAATTGCCATCTCCCAGATAACAACACTGGGCAGGCTTGCTGTACTGCAGGACGAGGGAGCGGGGCGCGCTGAAGATTCTCAGCGCATGACAGAGATCGATATGATACTGGATGAGACCTACACGGTCATTGCCGACGGTATCATAAACCGCGATATTGAAGAGACTCGCAAAAATTTCCAGGCAATTGAAAACGAGTTTGAGGATATAGAAGCCGAGATCCGGGAGCTGGTAGACACTGAAGAAGAAAAAGAATGGGTTGAGGAGTTCGCGCACAGTATGGATGAATACCTCGGCGTATTCAATGATCCACTGTTTCCGATCATCGAAAGAGGGTCAGGACGGTGAAGGCGATTGCCGAGCCTGTAAAAAAACGGGAATATAAGGATACAAGCTCAGCGAGGCTCGGGGAGACTGAACGAGAAGATGAAAAAGAAGTAACCGGCATCGCCTTAAAGGAGTCTGCGTAGAACGACGGATAAGAATATGTAAAATAGCCGGAATCCCGGCACCGAATAAAAAATGTCGGTGCCGGGGATATTAAACATGTAAAAAATGAATTATTGATGATTTCTGTCCAAATTTCTGTCTTTTGTATGTATGTACCCGTGAGCTCGAGAAAAACATTTTAACTGGCCGGAGACCAGGAAATAGACTCTTTGATAAAAAGGGGCTATACAAAAGATCACGATTTCGGTTTGAATCCAATCTCTATTCTCAGTTTTTCCTCAGGAGTAAGTAATTCTTTTATTGCTTCGAATACAATTTTAAATTGAACGTCATATTTCTTTTCCATTTTATCGATTTTGTTTTTTAACTCCACATGCGACATCATCAGCTGTCTGAGCTTGGTATATGTACGCATAATCTGTATATTTACCTGAATGGCTCTTTCGCTGTTCAGAACGCTGGAAAGTATTGCTATACCTTGCTCAGTGAATGCGCGAGGTGTGTATTTCGCATGTTCTCCTCGCTTTAAGGTCACATTTTGTGACCTTAAACATTGCACTTCATCCCAGGTTAATTTGAACATGAAATCATTTGGAAATCTCTCTAATATCTTCTATAAAATATTCTGCTTCAGATAATACTGTTTTTGGAATTAAAATTTCAGTAAAAAGCTCTTTTAATATATTTAATTTGTGTAAACATGCTAATGCAATTAATGGAGATGTATTACCTCTCTTTCCGCAGGTTGAAAACCCACTTTTTCCGAATTACTGATTTATAACTCATTATAATATAAAGAGTTATAAATTTGCACAAATCTAATAAACTCACTTTTGTTAAGTAAAAC
>DRHN01000206.1 GCA_011049595.1 Spirochaetota bacterium
ATAAAGATCATTGAATGTAGGAGCCCTGTATGACCGCGCGATGTTGCCTTTGATGGATGTAGTTCTTGAAAGATTGTATACAGCTCCCAGTTTATAATTAAGACTCCCTTCAAAGTCCGAATAGTAGTCGTATCTCAGGGCAGGTTGAAGTGTAAACCGGGGAGCAAGGTAAAAGGCGCCCTCTATAAAACCTCCGGAATATATTCTTTCCCTCATTCCCAGGTCTGTGCTGTCAATTCTCTCATAATTAAGGCTGCCCCCATAAATAAGTGAGAACGAATCAAAAACCAGTAATTCCTGTGCCGCATCCAAACCGGCTGCATAGTAATTATGAGTAGAGTCTACCGACCACAATGGGTCTTTCCAATCAACCCTGTAAAAATTAAAAAAAGTCTTGAGATCAAAAGTTAAATAATCTGTAAAAAAATGATCGGTTTTATAACCAATATTGCCTCCGGCCTGAAGGTCTTTTTGATTTGCATCAGGTGTAAGAGAACCTAATTTTCCAGGAATTCCCCTGTCATGATAGAGGGCAAACCCATTTACATCTAAAAACCCTGAAGGGAAATTAATGCGCAAACCTGTGGATAGGTCCCCGCCGATTAATGCTGCATTATAACGTTTCCTCTTTTTATCGGTATTATTAATGAACACAAACTCGTTATTTGCTTTTATAAAGGACCCGGATGCAATCAAATTGAGGTTATTAATTTTTTTTGAATAATTAATGGAAACCTTTTGTGTATCAACCATGTCAAGAAAATCCGGGCCAGACTCTCTCTTATTGCTTCCGGTGCCCTCAAGGGCTTTCTGTGGTATATAACTACCATTCTCAATGGTGATTTTTAACTTATCGTCCGCCTCTTTTTTTGTAATAATATTTATTACACCGCCAACAGCATCTGCCCCGTAAAGGGCACTCGTTCCCCCGCGTACAATTTCAATCCTCTCAATATTCTCAAGCGGAATTAATGATAAATCAGCTCCTCCGTGTGTACCGATTGCCCGCATTCCATCCACGAGCACAAGTACCTGGGATGATGTTGATCCCCGTACAGACAAAGACTGTATGGCACCGGCAGGGCCGTAATCCGATATCGACACACCTGCGTGAACACTTAGTACCTCAGCAAGATTTTTCGATCCGCTTTTTCTAATTTCCTCTTCAGTAATCACAGTGACATGCTGTGGGACATCGAGAACGCTCTCTTCTGTTCTTGTTGCTGTAACAACAACTTCCTCTATTTCCAGGATCTCCTCTGAGTTTGTATTCGTTTTTTCACTCTGGGCGAGAGATAAAAGAGGGATAAACATGAATAGAATTAAAAAAATAAGGGCTGAGCTTTTCAAAATAAGAAACCTCTATTGTAAAAGTTTCAAACAAGTATATCAGCCCTTGTTAACCTTTGTTTAAAACAGTTCTATAGTGTAATAAAAGGATAGAGAAAAGTTAAAACTGAAAACTATGGGGATTTCTTTGGTTTGCCCGAGATGAAATACCATTCCCTTTCCTCGAAGGTTAATTGTTTCAGGAGGGTTTCCTGGCTCCCGGATCACATTACTCACAGCGCCTTCTCACTTTCTAAAAGCATTCATAACAGTTTATTACTGCTTCCATCATAATAAAGCAGTTAAGAACCTGCTTTATTCAAACAGTATAGCAGTATAACCTGTTATAAAGATCAATCAGAAAGCAATGGCATTATGCTGCTTTCATCCCCGGTTACAGTGGCGGGACCGCTGCGGACTAAAACCGCATTCCGCTCCCCCGAAACAAGGCTTTTATTATGGTATTAACAATTTTTAATTTTGTCAAGAAAAACGAAGAAAATGTTTACAACGCAAATACCTTTAGTGCATGTCTTGTTGACAATAATCTCCAAACAGGCTAAAATTATAATAATGGGAAACTATTTTTATAATTTTGGAAACTGGTTCATAACGAAGATAAGCAGATTTACCAGTTTATCCGCGTATTCCGTTCTTATCCTGCGGACCATTTTACTGAGAAAAAAAGGAAAACACCGGACCAGCCTTTCGGTACTTTTCAAACAGGTGCTCTTTACTGGAGTTTTCGCGCTTCCTGTTATAGCTATGGTGTCTCTTGCTATCGGAGGTATATCCATTATTCAGTCCCTCACCTATCTGCCCAAAATAGGGGGTGAAGCCTTAATAGGAAAACTGCTTGTTACAATAATAGTACGGGAGCTGAGCCCGATATTGACAGGGTTTATTGTTATCGGGCGATCGGGGACTGCCATGACCGCCGAGATCGGAAACATGGTTGTTTCCCATGAAATACAGGCCCTGGAAGCAATGGGGATAGATCCTATTCAATATCTGGTCATACCAAGGATCATGGGAGTAACTATCTCACTTATAAGCCTGAATATCTATTTTAACATTTTTTCAATAATCGGCGGTTTTCTTGTATCAAAGATGGTTCTTGTCACGAGTTTTTCGATTTTTATACAAAAAATAATCGAATCCATGGTTCTGGCGGATATTACCGTAAATATTGTAAAAGGATTTACCTTCGGAATACTTATTTCCCTTATATGCACATTCGAGGGGTTTTCTGTAAAATTATCATCAACTGAAGTACCGAAAGTTACGACGAAAGCGGTGGTAAACGCTATCACGGCCGTATTCCTGGCCGACGGAATAATAACAGTTATCTATTATATTTGAAAATTCATTGATCATGAAAAAAACACTCTTACAGCTGATTGATATTTCTCTCAGATTCGGTGAAGAAATAATTCTTGATAATATATCCATGAGTTTTCCTATAGGGAAACTGATCGCAATAACAGGCCCTTCAGGCTGCGGCAAGAGCACCCTGTTAAAGATCACAGCCGGTTTGATAAACCCTGATTCCGGGAAGGTTTTATTGAATGAAGTTAATCTCACAGGCATTTCCAGACAGGCCCTGTTTAAAATGAGAAAAGATATCGCGTTTGTCTTTCAGGACGCTGCGCTTATCAGCAACCTGTCCGCTTTTGAAAATATCGCGTTTCCACTGCGTCATCATTACAATCCCGGGGAGTCGGAGATCTATGAAAAGGTTTCAGAGGTCCTGAAAGATTTCGGTCTTGAAAATGAAAAATATCTGCTCCCGGCACAGCTGTCCTTCGGGCAGAGAAAAATGATCAGCTTCGCGCGCGGATTGATACTAAATCCCAAACTAATATTTTTTGATGAACCCGTATCGGGAATTGACGTGATCACCCGGGAAAAGATAATAAATAGAATTCTCCCTTTGACAGAGGATCCTGAAATAACTATAATCCTCGTGAGCCACAACATAGATTTCATAAAAAACCACGCCGATCTTATCTGCCTGATCGATGACGGCCGGTTGATTGCTTACGGGGAAAAAGACGAGATCCTGAAATCAGATGACACGATGATTCAGAAAATACTGTCGATTATTATAGATGAGGAAGCTGTTGTAGCCGAAGAAGTCCTGGACATACTAATGGGACATTGATACTGTTTATTTAGATAATATAAAGACACAAAAATCAGGAAAATATTATGGCTGCCAAGTTTAAACATTTGGAAAAAATAGTCGGTGTTTTTCTCACGGTTATCATCCTTGCGGTGATCGCGGTTATTGCTATGATAGGAAGAGAACAGCGGTGGTTTGAAAAGCAGAAAATATACTCTACCAAGTTTTTCAGGGGCGAGGGTCTTTCGCCCGGAATGCTGGTTGCAATAAAAGGGATACAGATAGGTGAAGTAAAAACCGTTTATCTAAATGAAGACAACTGGATAGAAGTCACATTTTCTGTTTACGAAGAGTATGCAGACCGTATTAGAAAAGACAGTGTCGTGAAAATAAACGCGCCCCTGATAGGAGCAAAGGTCGTGGAAATCATCCCGGGCGGCAAAGATATGCCTGTGCTTGAAACCGGTTCACTTGTTTGGTCAAAAGACACCGAAGAGGGAAGCAGGATACTCAAGGAAAGAAAAAGGGAGGAAATACCCGATGAAATTACCCGTATAATAAACAACATTGAGATCCTTACCTACAATCTTTCATCCAGCGAAGGCAGCCTCAACAAGACGTTCGACCTGCTGAATGAGTTTCTCGCGCGCCTGGCATCAGAAGAAGGCAGCCTCAACAAAACACTGGGTGCCATTGAGGACATAACGACGTCAATCAGCCAAAGCAAGGGAAGTCTAGGGAAATTCATGGATGACAATTATGAGCTGTACGACAATGTGATTTCTCTTATGGAACAGTTAAACCTCATTATGGCAGACTTCCGCGAGGTATCGCGAACAGTCGCCGATTCATCCCCGGAGATCAAAGCCGCTATCGAAAGAAGCAATGTCGCGATGGACGAAGCCACCGGCCTTATAATGACACTGCAGGAAAACTTTTTTGTAAAAGGGTTCTCCTCCAGAAAGGAGTCAGAAACGCTCCCCATCGATAACGCGGAACGTGAAGGAGACTATTGATGAAATATTTTCTATTATTATTTTTGTTTTCCACGTTATTATTCTCGGTTTCCTGCGCGACCGATAAACCCGTTGCACGGGTAAAAGAAAACGCGCGGGGATACGAAAAGCTGGCAATAGATCACTACAATCGCGGTGATTACCAGAACGCGATTCTCTTTTTTAAGCAGGCTCTGGCCGAGGACCAGAAAGTAAGTAATCTACCCGGCATATCTTCAGACCTTTACAACATCGCGCGCTGCTATTTTAATTTCGGCCTCTATTCAAACGCGGAAAAAATCCTGGAAGAAGCGCTGGAGATCAACACCCACGTAAACAACCAGAGTGGAACAGGCGACAACTACTCTCTTTTCGCGTCAATAAAAAGCCGGAACAAGGAATACGATAAAGCGCTCGAGCTGCTGGACAAAAGCATTGAAATGTACCAGGCGGCTAAAAATAAAAAAGGGGCCGCAAACGCGCTGAACAACACCGGCACGATATACATCAAACTTGGTAAATACGACGAAGCCCGGGAAAAAATCGAGACCGCGATATCCATACATAAAAAGATAAGTAATCACTCCGGTCTCGGGGCGTCATACAACAACATGGGCTATCTCAACGAACAGCAGGAAAACAACGATGATGCCATTAAGTTTTACCTCCTTGCCCTTGAGGAGGACAAGCACATCGAGAACAGCATAGGCATATCAAGCGATCTAAACAATATTGCCGGGTTCTACAAAAAATCAGGCGACTTTGAGCTGGCCCTTTTTTACTACAAGAGGGCCCTTGAAGTGAACAGAGGCCTTACACACATTGAACGTGAAAAAAAAGATCTTAATAATATTATCGACATGCTCGGGTCCATGGGGAGAAACGAAGGAAAAAAGCTGTATGAGAGGGCCCTCGCCCAACTCGAAGGCGCCGATGTGGAAGTTGCCGAATTTTAAAAACGGTGTGCTGCCGCATTTCTCTTATATGCTTGAAACCAGTTCGTTAGATCATGTCAATAACAGGTGTGACCAACGCCCTCAGGCTGACCGAGGGGAATGTTTTCTGTAATTCCTTTATATTATCGATCAGCTCATCCTTTTTGTCACTGTTTATTATTGTCATGGTCACGTTGTTCAACCCCGGCCATACATGATCACCCAGGTGAGGGTCGTGGGTCCCGCATCCGACAACATCCGTCCACTTTGTGTAATGGACCAGCCCCGACTCTTTCAGAACATCATTTACCTCTTCATCTATGGCCCTGTCGTGAATTATATATACTGCCACCCTATCCATTTGCCGCTTCCTTTCGCAATCTTTTTTCTTTTCTTTTCTGTTTTCCTGTCTCGAACATAGTGTACAACACGGGAATAAAAACGAGCGTAAAGATCGTGGATACAAGAAGCCCACCGATAACGGTCCTTGCCATGGGCGCTCTCAACTCGCTCCCTGACCCGATGGCAAGCGCCATGGGAACAAGACCGAGCACTGTCGTGAGCATTGTCATTAAAATGGGCCTCAACCTTGCGCGCCCGGCCAGTTTAACAGCGTCAAGCAGGTCATAACCTCTCTTTCTCAACAGGTTTATGTAATCCACGAGAATTATACCGTTGTTGACCACAATACCCGCGAGCATGACAACCCCGATACCTGCCATTGCGCTGAATGTGTCTCCGGTTATCAGATGCATCCACACGACACCGATAAAGGTCATGGGCAGTGTGAACATGATAATAAAAGGATCCAAAAAAGACTCGAAAAGTGCAGACATAATTAGATAAATGAGAATTATGGCCAGGATCATGACAAGGACAAGGTCCATTATAGTTTCCTGAAAATCCTCCCAGGACCCTCCATAGTGCACGCTGAACCCTGCCGGGAGCACCAGTTTATCCACCTCTTTTTTTATAGCGTCCACCGCACCTTTAACGTCACCCTCGACCTTTGCGTGCACGTAAACAACTCTTTGCTGCCTTTCTCTCTCAACGGTTACCGGGCCGTACCCCTTTTCGAGCTCCGTAAAATTCGATAACAGAACCTGTTTTCCAAAGGGAGTGGCCACGGAGATCAGCTCGAGGTCATCTACGGTCATTCTGTCTTTCTCCTGCAGGCGGACAAGCACGCCGACCTCTTCACCGGTCAAAATGACGTTTGCAACATCCTCCCCTGTAAATGCCCGCTTGATCGCATAGCCGACCGCGGCGACATTTACCCCAAAAAACGAAGCTCTGTCTCTGTCCAACTTCACACGAAGCTCGGGCAGCCCTTCTTCCCGGGATATTCTAACATCCTGTACGCTTTTCACATCCTCCATTATCAGTTTCAGTTTTCCAGCGAGCTCCATTCCCTGTTTAAGATTATACCCGGTAATTATAACACTCAGGTTGCCGCCTCCCCCTCCGGGTCCACCACCCCCGGTCGAAAACTCCGCTTCAACCCCGGGTACTGACGCTATTTCTTTCCTTAAAACGGCAATAATGTCCTTATCACTCCTGTCCCTCTCTTCCTTATTGGTAAGGGTCATCCATATTTCAGCACGGTTGGTAGATATTATACTCTGCATATCCCCGCTCCGCCCTACCTGAACGAAGGTGATATCACGCTCGGGAACATTCTCTGCAACAATATCATATACATTGTCTACTGCAGCTCTTGTTGTGTCTATATTCGTACCGACCGGAGTATTTAAACGTATCTGGATAAATCCTTCATCCGACTGAGGCATGAATTCAACTCCAAGGGCTTTCATGGAAACGATGCTGCCTCCAAGAACCAGCAATACCAGGCCGACGAATATCCACCTGTGCGAAAGCGCCCATTCAAGAACATCTTTATACATATTGTCCAGCAATCGCAGGACCCCGCCGCGCGACTGAAGCTCCTTTTCCATGTCCCGCAGGGAACCGGCTTTTGATCTTAACTCTACTTTTTTTATTTTGCTCGAGAGCATCGGGATGATCGTAAGCGCTACAAGCAGTGACGCGAGCAGCGAAAAAGTGACAGTAAAAGCAAGGTCTCTGAAAAGCTCGCTTGCAAGCCCCTTTATGAAAAATACGAGCGGCAGAAACACGGTTATCGTAGTGAGAGTCGAGGCCACAATCGCGTTTGCCATTTCCTGCGAGCCGAGCTTGGAAGCCTCCGCAGGTTTCGCGCCGAACTCCCTGTAGCGGAATATGTTTTCCAGCACCACTATGGAATTGTCGACAAGCATACCGATCCCCAGGGCAAGACCTCCTAAAGACATCATGTTTATACTGAGATCGAAAAGGTACATAAAAACAAATGTAGTAATGATCGAAAGAGGTATCGAGACCGATATAATGAGAGTCGTGGGTAAATTCCTCAAAAAAATAAACAGGACAAATATGGCGAACACACCACCGATGAGGGCGATCTGCCAGACATTGCTGATGGATTCCTTTATAAAATCAGCCGGTGAATAAAATTTTTCTATGCTTATATCAGGCGGCAGAAACTTATCGAGCGATTTTATTCTTCTCTCAACAAGCCTGGCAATCTGAACCGTGTTCGTTCCCGATTGTTTTTGAACGACCAATATTATCGCATCGTTTCTCCCTATTTTAGCGTCCATCTTTTCTTCAACAAATCCGTCATATACACGGGAGAGGTCCCTTAAATATACCGGGACCCCGCTGTTGCTCGCGATGATCAAGTTTTCGATCTCCTCGAGACTTTGAAACTTCCCCACCGTCCGAAGAGAAAGTGTCGAATTCCCCTCATCTATTGACCCGCCCGCAATATTAAGGTGCTCGCCCCGAATGATGTTTATCACCTGGTCAACGGTCAACCCGTACGATGCCAGGGCGGTCCGGTCAAGGTCAACATGCACCTGCCTCTGCAGCCCTCCCCATATTTCCACATTGGCCACACCGTCGATCCGCTCGAAATTATTCTTGATATCATTTTCAGCTATATATCTGAGACTTTTCAGGTCCCTTCTGCCTTCCACGACCAATACCATGATCGGGATCATGGACGGATCAAATTTAAAAATGACAGGCTGGCTCGCCTCATCGGGTAGAAAATCCCGCACGAGGTCGAGTTTTTCTCTTAAAGTTGCGGCAGCTTCGCCCATGTCCGTGCCCCACTCGTACTCGACCATTATCGACGCCTGCCCTTCCCTGGAAGTGGAGGTTATCTTTTTCACGTTGCTCGCGGCAGCCGCCGCGTTTTCGATGATCTTTGTGAGGTTCTCCTCAACTTCCTCGGGCCCTACCCCGGGGTAGTCGGAAAAGATCGCGATCATAGGAAAAGAGATGTCGGGTATAAGGTCGATGGCAAGCCGGCTGAGGGAAAATATTCCCAGCACAATTACGGCAAGAAAAATTACCGCAGTGGTAACGGGCCTGTTTACGGAAAGCTCGGAGATCTTCATTCCACTTCCTCCGTCACTTTGACGCTATCGCCGTTGTTTAGATTGTGCTGGCCGACAACGACAACTCTGTCTCCGGGTTTAACACCTGACTCGACCGATATCATACTGCCTTCACGTATATCAAACCCGGGCTCCACCTGGACAGCTCTATCCCCTTCCACCAGGAAAACGATATTCTTACCCTCTCTCACCAGTATCGATGAAAAGGGTATCACTACAACATCGCTTTTGCTCCTGACAACAATCTTCACATTACCGAACATTCCGGGTTTTAATGTGTGTTTTTTGTTGTTGATGCGTATCCGTGCCTCCAGGGTCCTTGACAGCGGGTCGACTACAGGGCTCAGCCTGTCAACCCTTCCTGAAAAAGTCCTGTCCGGGAATGAAACGACCCTGATCTCGGCATTTAGCCCCTTTCGTATTTTGTAAATATCTTTTTCAGGGATGTGGACAACTGCTTCGACATAATCCATGTTTATTATCTGGAACAGAGGGACCTGGGGTGTGATATATGCCCCGTCCTCAACCAGGATCTCTTTTACCACGCCTTTTATTGTCGACTCCAGGGGTGTGGGTGCGAATGTAAGCCCTGCTTCACTCCTGTCAATAAACCCGAGCACGCTTCCCTTTTCAACAGGGTCGCCCTCTTTTACGGCAATGTCCTTTACTTTGCCGGGTACGGTTGAAAATATATTCACCTCGGTGTTGGGAACAATGTCTCCGAATAACAACAGTGACTCATCGACCTTACCGTCCCTGGCAATGTGAACAGCCACGGGAATGGAGGTGTCAAGCTCCTCCTCTCCCCTTTTTATTGCAAACGTTTCGATTTTATCTTTGTACCTTGTATAACCGGTAAAACCCAAACCCCCGAACACGCCCAGTAATACGATTATAATAATGAGCCTTTTAAGCCATTTCTTCATTGAAAACCTCCACCCTCTCCTCTAAAAATGATCAACACCTACAGCATCCATAAGATCAAATAGAGCGATTTTATAATTGTAAATAGAAGTTAAATACCCAAGCTGCGCATTGTTTAGAGTGATCTGCGAGTCTTTGAACTCCATACTGGAAATCAGACCGTTCGAGTACCGTTCTTTTGAGGATGTATAGAGCCTCTGGGCAAGCTCGACAGCCTTGCCCCCGGACACGATCTTTGATGTTTCCTCATCGAGTCTCAGCAAAATATATTTAATATCCAGCCTTATTCCGTTTTCAAGAGAGCTCAAACCCATCTCCAGCTGCTCCAGATCCAGGGCTCCCTTTTTTATATCAGCGTTCACCTTGCCCCAGGGAAAAAGGGTGGACACGGGCATCCGGACGCTTACACCAATCGAAAGAACACCATCCCATGAATCCTCCCCCCAGTACTTTGGGTCCCCGGTGGATGAATCGAAACCGCTCATAAGCGTGTAATTCGCAAATCCTGCAATAGAGGGTTTATTCTGACTTTTTGTAATATTATTCTGTAATTCCATCATACTGATGTTTGATTTATACCGGGAAACCTCATATTTGACCGCGATAGCCTGCCCTATGATCTTATCTTTTTCAAAGCTGTAATACTCGGGTTCAAGAGCGCCGGTCAGCTCTACATCGAAATCCGATGTGTCCCCATCAAAACCCAGCAGGTCCATGACTGCCAGGAGGGTGAACTCAACACGGTTACGGGCGGAAATGACC
>DRHN01000207.1 GCA_011049595.1 Spirochaetota bacterium
CGGGTTTTTGGATAGAGACGCTCCTGATCCTGTGCGATGTGCCAGTCCCAGTATTCCTCGAAATCCCCCTACAGATAGACTGCTCTCATCTTGACCATGGCTTCCGCCCCATCTGATGACCACCTCATACCGGAACGTTCCATTCTATCCTACTTCCAATGGACAATATAAAGACGTAGCATGCCGATCCCTTCTTCGAAAGCTAGAAAAGCTTGAATATTTCACTCTACCCAAACCTATTCATTCTAGCCGGAGGGTATGGTCCTTGTCTAGGTTTTTCAGGCTTGTGTCAAGGTCGGTAAGGAGGTCCTTTCTAAATAAAAAATAATTTTATCGTTAAAAACAAGGAAATTCGCACAAGGGGATTTTTACGTTTAACAACAGCTCAGCTCAATATCCTGCAATCAATTCCTAAAAACTTTCCCAGAAGTTCAAGCTCTGCGGAATAATCACCATACGCGATGCTCCAGTGATGCCCCGCTCCATTCCGGACGGCAGATTGAAGTATCTCCTTAACAGGCCTTTCGAAACCGATAAGCATCGGATTGCCCTCATAAACCATATCGGTTTCCACGGCTTCCCCGACCAGGACAGACAGACGGTACTCTGACCGAGATCCTATTAGGTTGACGGCGGTAATAATACCAGTCTGGCTAACCGGGAAAAAGACCCCTATGCCATCATGGGTCTCGATCGATTCGTGCAATGTGATGTCATCCCTGGTTTTTGCCATCGAAAAAGATCCTGCACCGCAGTGGGAAAACAATATCCTGTTTTCATCAGGATACAATCTCATGAAATCGCCGTTTATAGCAGAGCGCCCGTTGAGCACGTAAAAGAGACGCATTACTATAGTAGAGTGAATGTCTCCTTCACATCCCGCGCCTATCCCATGGTCGTTAAATCTCGCTATGGGAAGACAAATCTTTGATTTAAGATGGCTCCAGCAATTTATAGAAAGCGCGTTCAGCCTCAGCTCCTTCGTCAGGTCTACCATGGATAAAAAAGTTTTTGAAGCCTCTATACCGTCTTTTTCAGAAACCCTGACTTCCCCCACCTCCCCTTTTACATTGTTCCAGTCATTCCTGGCATCTTTATCAGATATCTGCTCAACGCGTTTCGTATATTCAAAATCACGGATCGGGACAACGGTGACCCCCAGCTTCTTTTTCAGGCCGTACTCGTCCGCGGCCATGCTGAACATAATGTCCGGGTTTTCTCCCATGTACCCGGCACGCATATTGCGAAGCACCCTCTTCATCATAGCGGCCCTGGCAAAAACCATCAGGCTGCCCAGGACGTCACTGTCACCTATGTCTCCGGCGTGCAGCTGATAATGTTTTTCAAGCTCGTAAAGTGTAGGGTTTATAAGCATTGCGCCTACAAGAGATATACAATCCATTTCCCGCTCAACGGCCCACAAAAAAACAGGTATATCGCCGGTGTCAACAAGTTCGGCGATAAAATGGTCAGGCACAAAAGTAGTGAGTACAACAAAAATAAAGTCTACTTTTTTTTCGGCAAAAAACCTGCCTGCGTCTTTTGCGCCGAAAGTATCAGTTACTACCTGATCGACTTTGATGACTTTTAAATCAAGTTCCTGTATATAGGACAGCATCTCGCTGTATTTTGCAAGCGCCTTTTCCTCCCCGAGATAATACCCCGGAAAAGCCATGGCGACTATACCTGTGTATGGTAAAAACATACCTTTTTCTGACATAGCTCCCTCCTGATTCATTTAAATCCCGAAAAGGTGAAAAAAAATAATATGGATTCTAAATAAAAATAATCTAAATTCGGATCTAATATATTGAAAGTTGAAATCATCCCTGATTTCGTGCAGTTTCATACATTGCGAGAGCATTCTCAATACTCACTTTCTCATGTATGTCACCGCAAGAACCAATAAAAACGCCCCCATACTTATCGGCAATAGCTTTGACTTTTTTGGTTTCAGCGATAACCTCATCAACAGAACCGAAGGTCAAAAGCTGCATGCTGTCGATCTCCTGACATAGCACTAACTTCGGATACTTCTCTTTAATGTCCTCGATATACATACGGGAAGCGTGCTCGACAGGGGTGTATGCTTCGATTCCCATTTTTATATAGTCTTCAAATATGGTCCTGTTGTCACCTTCTGACTCCACTATAACATAGTACCCCTTCTGTTTCAGCTTCCTGTACAGCTTCTGTATCCGGGGGAAATATTCTATTCTGATAAAGTCGGGGGAAAAAATCAGCCCGCCTGTGCCTGACACGGCTGTGCCGGCTAAAGCAACAGGGGTCAGTGAGCTGTCGAATGCTTCGATCCTGAACAGTTGGTAATCGATATAAACATCGAGCAGCTCCCTGATGAGGTC
>DRHN01000208.1 GCA_011049595.1 Spirochaetota bacterium
GGTTATAATAACCAGCATTTTTTTATCAGAGGAGTATTATTAAGCCGATTGCCAGACTCTATGAAGGATCTGCAATTATTGGTTCCCGAAACCTTAATTATAAAGTTGGCCTATAGACAAAGGAATAAACTAACTATTTCATACACTTTGGGGTTTAATTTTTAACCCGAGTTAATTATATGACATATATGATAAGTTCAAACATAGAATTAGATAAAAAAAGGAGACACTCCATTATAAACCGGTTTAAGAAGGGATAAAGGAGGCATTTGGAGAGTTTTTTTTGAGGGTTTTAAATGTTTATTCGTAACAATTTGTATTTTTATCGATCCGGACCAATGAAATGTATACAACGCAAATGCCTTTAAATACCTTGACACCCCCAAAAAAATAAATATCATATAAAGATATGGTTAATTGCACATCTAAAGCGCAAAAATCATCAAGTTTATACACAAAAACATCGTAAGATAAAAGTTAACCACCCCGAGTTTCTACTAACCCTGAAAAAAGACAGGTAATTATGTCTAAATTGATGGTAGTAGATGACGAAGTGTGTATCGCAATGTACCTGAAGGAAAGACTTGAAAACATGGGTCATGAAGTGGTGGGGACTGCTTCCTCCGGAGAAAGCGCGAGAGATATGGCTGAACAGCGCAGGCCCAATCTGGTCCTGATGGATATCCGGATGCCCGGAAGGCTTGACGGTATTGAAGCTGCAGAAATTATCATAAAGGAAATGAATATTCCGGTCATTTTTATTACCGGCTATGCAGATGACAATTATGTAAACCGCGCGAAAAGTATCGGATCCTATGGATATCTCATCAAACCGTTAGATGACGGACAGCTCAATGCGACTGTCGGGATTGCTCTCAGCAAAAAGGAACTTGAAGAAAAACTGCAGCAAGCCCGGTTAAATTTAGAAAAAATAGTCGATATGCGCACTGCAGAACTCAGAATCGCAACCGGGAAGCTAAAAGAAGAATTAAACGAGAAGAAACGTTTAATAAAGGAACTTCGTGTTACAAGTTATGCCATAGAATCATCGATAAACGCCATCGGCATTGCAGAACTTAGTGGAAACATCACATACATAAACAAGCCTTTCCTCAAGATGTGGGGATATGATAATAAAAACGATGTCCTTGGCAGGAATTTTTCAGAGTTCTTGACAAACAGAGAGGATGCCTTCGCGGTCATGGACGCGTTGGTCGAAAACGGCATGTGGTCAGGTGAAATGGCCGCGAGAAAAAAGGACGGCGAGGAATTTGATGCCCATCTTTCAGCGAGTATGATCAAGGATGCCAAAGCGAAAAATGTCCATATGATGGTCTCGGTTATTGACATCACCAAAAGAAAGCAGGCCCAACGGTCACTGTTAGAGAGTAAAAGGGAATTGAAAATCAGGGCGGCAAATCTCGAGGAAACAAATACCGCCTTAAAGGTACTCCTGAAAAAAAGAGATGAATTCAAGTCGGACCTTGAAGACAATATAGCATTTAGCGTGAGACAAAATGTAGTACCATATATAAAAGAACTGGCAGGCAGTGATCTGGATAACAGGCAGAAAACCGCTCTGAATACGATCGAATTAAACTTGAATAACATTATTTCCCCATTTTCACGCAGGTTGTCGGCTTTATCCCGCTATCTCACTCCCACAGAGGTCCGGATAGCAAACCTTGTGAAGGAGGGGAAAACTACCAAACAAATAGCGCAGCTGCTGGACTGCTCAGCGAGAGCCGTTGAATTTCACAGAAATAACATCAGAAGACAGTTCAACCTGATAAATCAAAAAACAAACCTCAGATCATATCTCTTATCTCTCGAATAATATCAGGTTTAACCTGCTATTAACCTGACAATCTTTGTTATATACATTTTACGAGTTGAAAGTAATATTACCGACAATTAAAAGGTAAATCCAATGAAAGCTGAGATCATACCGGAAAAAAAGCATACGGATAAGCTGAAGGAGCTGCAGGTTCGGGTTGATGAGCTGGAAACTTTAAATGCCGGACAAAAAAAGAGAGAGGAGAAGCTCCTCAAGCAAGCGGGCTATCTCGGGTTGATAAACCGGCTCACCGTTACCTTTCTCACTGTACACGGCGACAAAATGTATGGAAAAGCGCTCGAGGCTGTTTTAAAGGCCATGAAAAGCAAATACGGTATGTTCGGGTACATAGATGAAAGCGGCGCCCTGGTCTGCCCCTCTATGACAAAAGATGTCTGGGACAGGTGCCGGCTCCCCGGTAAAACGATCGTGTTTCCCCGTGAAAACTGGGGCGGTATATGGGGCAGAGCTATGGCCGAAAAAAGAACAATCTGTTCCAACACACCTTTTCACGTGCCCGAAGGGCATGTCTCCATACACAGGGCCATAGGTGTACCCATTATATATCAAAGTGAAGTTATCGGGCTCCTCCTTGTCGGAAACAAGGAGGCTGATTACGACAAAGATGACAGGGAACTGCTTGAAATGGCGGCAGACCATATCGCCTTGACACTGTATCCAAGGCTGCAGAGTGAGAGCCAGGAAAAAAAACGGAAACAGGCGGAGGAAATACGGCGGGGACTGGTCCGTGATCTTGGAGAACGGGTCAAGGAGCTGAACTGTCTCTATGGAATTTCTAATCTTGTCGAGAAGCAGGGTGTTCCTCTAAAAGAAATATTACAGGGAACAGTAGACCTTGTCCCTGCTTCCTGGCAGTATCCCGGGATCACCTGCGCGCGGATCGTCCTGGAAAATAAGGATTTCAAAACAAGTAATTTCAATGAGACCAGCTGGAAGCAGTCCGCCGATATAATCATGCATGACGAAAAGGCAGGCGCAATAGAGGTTTTTTACCTTGATGAAAAGCCGGAAATATTTGAAGGGCCCTTTCTTAAAGAGGAGAGAGACCTTATCAACGCTGTTGCTGAACGTCTGGGCAGAGTCGTGGAGCGAAAACAGGTAGAGGTGCTGCTTGAAAAATCGCAGGAGGAATTGATCATCAATGAAAAACTTGCGGCGCTCGGTCAATTTTCAGCCAGCGTGGCCCACGAGCTGAAAAATCCTCTCGGTGTGATAGACAGTTCGGTGTATTTCCTCAAAAAAAAATTAAAAGGCAGTGACGAAAAGACTGCCGAGCACCTTGACCGCATCAAGTCAAAGGTTAAAAGTTCAACAGAGGTGATCGAAAGCCTTCTCAACCTGACTCAAATGAAACAACCCAGGCTGGAAAATTTTAACCTAAAAGCCCTTGTACCCGAAGTTCTGTCCTCAATGTCAATGCCCGGGCCTGTGTCGGAAAATGATATTTCCACACTATCGGCCGGAGCCACGCGGATCTTTACGGAAATAGATCCTTCGCCCCCCATCGCTTCTATCGA
>DRHN01000209.1 GCA_011049595.1 Spirochaetota bacterium
CGGGCATTGTCTGATTTAGAACATACCATTAATAAAGCCCCGTCAGCCTTTCAAATCCATCACCCGTGATGAGATAGTCATCCTCGATCCTCGCACCCCAGGCGTCAAAATACAGGCCCGGCTCGAGTGTGATCGCCATACCCTCTCGTAGAATATCTCCTGAGTCAGGTGTCATATAAGGCGCTTCATTCGCTGAAATACCGATACCGTGACCGGTGTGATGGGGGAATGACCCGGCTTTTGAAAGCCTCTCCCGCGCTGCGCTGTCGATCGCTTTCGCTTCCACCCCCGGGGCCAGCATCTTTTCGAGGTCCTGTTTTACTGAGATCAAAAGTGCAATTACCTCCTTCTTTTCAGCTGAAGGAGGCCCCGCATAGAGCGTCCGCGTTGTGTCGGCAAAGTAGCCGCCTACCCGGGGCAGTATGTCGACAATGACCGGATCACTCTTCCCGGCGATGTTTTCACCTGCTTGACCTGCCGGGCCGCCGATAAGGGCGGTTTTTCTCCCTATAAGAACATCAGCCTTACACTCTATGGGCCGCCCTGCCGCAGTTTCCATAGAGTACCTGACGGCTGCCTGAAGGGTTATCTCAGACACCCCCTCTTTATATATCTCCGCTGCCTTTGCCTGCCCGGAATCCGCGATTCTGCAGGCGGTTTTCAGACTCACGATCTCATCAATATCCTTGATCGCGCGGAGGTCTTTTATCAGGGAACCTGTATCCGACCATTCCCCATCCAGGCTGATCCCGAGGATGTAAGCGTCTCCTATGGATAAAGAATCAGCCTCAATACCGACAGGCGGTGTCAACAGATTCCTACAGTTGTGGGCCAGTACCCCCGCAGCGTCCGCTGTACTGTTGACGCCCGGCTCACCTGCCGGATAGGACAAAACACTGCCGGGAAAATTATTACAGGAAGGAAGAGCAATGTCATACTCTGAAACAACAAGCACCGGCTCGTTCGCTGCAGGAACTAAAAGCAGGGCCGGACCGCACCCTCCGGTGACAAGATGCCCTGACAGATAGAAAAGATTGTCTACATTCGAAACCACGGCCCCTGTCAGGCTTTTCTTTGCTAATTCTTTCCGGAAATTTGTTATTCTCATTTTTTTACAGTTGGCAAGAGTTCAAAAACATATTAAAGACAATATCAAATCTTATATAAGGCATCCATTTAAGGCAACGCATCGCAAAGTCTTTTATCCTTTTGTCGCACCCGCCGTGAGACCGCGGATAAAAAACCGCTGAAAAATGATATAAAGCACCACCATAGGAATCGTGGTTAGAAACAGCCCGGCCATGGTAACGGGAATATCCATGTTCAGTTTGGACCTGAACGCGGTGATCCCCACCATCAATGTCCTCATTTCGTCCCTGGGAAGGAACACAAGCGCCAACATAAGCTCGTTCCACATCCACAGCGCGTTGACTATTATGAGTGTCACGAGAGCGGGGGCGGATAAGGGGATATATATGTGCAGCATTATGCCGAAAGGTCTGCACCCGTCAATAAGAGCCGACTCTACTATATCGTGAGGGACTGTTTTAAAAAAGTTAGTAAGAAGATAGACGGAAAAAGGAATGGTGAGGCCCGTGTATAATATTATTATTCCATGATAAGTCGAGCTCATTTTTAACTGAGCATACAGGATAAATAACGGGACTATCATGACAACAGGCGGAATGACCATAAGAGAAATCACAAAATTCAAGATCGTATTGCTGCCTTTAAACGGCATTTTCGCGAACGCGAACGCCGCAAATGACGCTATAATCGTTGTCGCAAAGGTCGCACCTGTTGTAATTATTATTGAATTCAAAAACCACCTTAAAAATCGTCCCGACCGCATCGCTGTGACAAAATTTTCGAGGTGGAAGGAACGGGGGAAACCGTATTTATTGAACAGGTAATCAGGCTGTGATTTAAATGCCGTTACCACCATCCAGTACACCGGGTAAAGGGCCAACAATGTTATGAGGACAAGCAGGGCCTGTTTTATCAGCCTCTGCCCGGGCTGTCCTATACGCGCTGCTCTTCTTTTTTCCGCCTGGTTCATTCTTCCTCCCCTACCCTCAGCCGCAACAGTGTAAAGATCAGGACCATGGTCACAAGGAAAAGTATGACTGAAGCTGCTGCCCCCATGCCGGGGTTAGGCGCCCCGTGGGCAACTTTGTTAAAGATCCACAACTCGATTACCTGGGTCGATGTCCCTGGCCCGCCTTTTGAAATCACGTAAACGTAAGCAAACACCCAGGAAAGGAGATTGATTATTGTTATGATAGCGAAAAATTCGATAACAACTTTAAGCTGGGGTATTGTAATATACCACAGCGTCTGCCACCAGTTTGCCCCGTCAATTTTTGCAGCGTCGTATATCTCTTCCGATACGCTCATGAGACGGGCGAAGAAGAGCACAATTCCGAAACCCATCTCCTTCCATATAATTATGGCAAGCACGCTCTTCAGCGCTATCTTCGGGCTTCCCAGCCAGTCGAGGGCCAAAAAATCAAGACCCATGAATCTCAACATCCCGTTGAGCGCCCCGTTGAGGGTGAGCAGGTAGCTGAAAACGAAACCGACAACCGGTACAGCGAGTATGTATGGAAGAAATAGCGAAAAACGGTAAAATTTCCATCCCCTTGGCTGTTCAAAAAGAAGAGATGAAAAGATGAGAGCGAGCAGGACAAGGATAGGCACGCCTATCATAAAGAAAAGATTGTGCCTCACAGCGTCGTGAAAAACAGGGTTTCTCAGCACGAACCGAAAATTATCGAGGCCTATAAAAGGTCCGCTCGCACCACGTATCCGTCTCATCGAAAAATCGAAGACCCTTACGATAGGATAACCGTACACAAATAAAAGAACAAGACCCATTGGTGTAAGATAGATAAGCGGCTGCCACCATTTATATTTCAGCATGTTTATATAAACGGGGCCTCCACCAGGGGAGACCCCG
>DRHN01000210.1 GCA_011049595.1 Spirochaetota bacterium
GCAGAAAGTTTTAAAAGACGTGACCTATGAGAATGACCCTTACATAGCTGTTAAAGGGGCCGACGCGGTTGTTATCATGACAGAATGGAATGAGTACAGGGCAATCGATCTTGTTAAGCTGAAAGAATTAATGAAAGGGAATGTTTTCATAGATCTGAGGGATATATATTCCCCGGAATCAGTAACCAAACATGGTTTCAAATATATTGGTGTAGGTGTAAAGTAGCGCGCTTTTCTTTATGGAAAATCAGATGAAAATAAATGATCATGAAAATAGTTTAATAAAATTAAAACGACTGGTTGTAGGATATTTAACAGATGAAAAGGTACAGGTATTTTTATTCGGCTCGAGAGCAAGGGAAGACAACGCGAATCATTCGGATGTCGACATCGGGTATATTCCTTACGGGGAGTTCGATAGAAAAAAAATAGTAAATCTTAATGAAAGGATCGAAAACTCGACAATCCCGTATAAAGTGGAGATCGTAAATTTCAATGAAGTTTCGGAGGATTTTAAAAGAGCGGCTCTGAAGGATGCTGTGATATGGAAAGATTGAAATTAAGGTATGATGATTGCAGGAATGTATTAAAGACCTTAAAAATTATTTTAGATGAAACATCTAAAGAAAACGGAGATACCCATGAAAGGAATTATTCTTGCGGGCGGCGCGGGAACGCGGTTGTATCCAATAACACAGGTAGTCTGCAAGCAGCTCTTGCCCGTGTACGACAAGCCCATGATATATTACCCTCTCTCGGTTCTTATGCTTTCAGGCATACGTGAAATCCTTATCATCTCTACTCCGCAGGACTTGCCGAGATTTAAAGACCTTTTCGGTGACGGGTCCCGTCTCGGGTTGTCATTTTCTTATGCCGAGCAGGCAGCCCCGAATGGGCTCGCCGAAGCCTTTATTATCGGGGAGGGGTTTATCGGTAACAGCAGTGTCTGCCTTGTTCTTGGCGACAACATCTTTTACGGGCACAATCTGCAGGAAATGCTCAAGGATGCCGCTGCCCAAAAAAGCGGGTCAACAATATTCGGGTACTATGTCCGGGACCCCAAGCGATACGGGGTGGTTGATTTTGACAAAGATGGAAATGTTACCTCGATCGAAGAAAAACCCCAAATACCAAAATCTAACTACGCGGTTGTAGGACTATATTACTATGATAATGAAGTCATTAAGATAGCAAAATCAATAAAACCGTCCGGGCGCGGAGAACTTGAGATCACAGACGTGAACAAAGAGTATCTAAAAAGAGGAAATCTCAGGGTGAAACTGATGGGCCGCGGGTTCGCGTGGCTTGACACCGGCACCCACGACTCATTGGTTGACGCGACAGCTTTCGTGAAAACGATCGAAGACAGACAGGGACTGAAGATATCCTGTGTTGAGGAGATAGCATACAGGATGGGCTACATCAGCACGGGAGGGTTGAAAAAACTGGCTGAACCTTTAGAAAAATCAGGATACGGGGAGTATCTTTTAAACCTATTGAAGATGGAGTCGTGAAGTGGAGTTTACCAGTGGAGAAATCGAGGGCGTCACCGTTGAAAAACTTGTCAAGCATGTGGATGAAAGAGGCTTCTTGATCGAAACATTTCGTAAAGATACACTTCCCGGGAGCCTTGCGCCTCAAATGGGATACGTGTCGTACACGGAACCGGAGATAGCAAGGGGGCCCCATGAGCACAGGGAACAGACGGACATATTCGCATTTATCGGCCCGGGCAACTTCAGAATACACCTTTGGGACAACAGGTCAGACAGCCCAACCGGTAAAAACCGGATGATTTTTTTTGGGGGGGAAGACGATCCGCTTCTTGTAGTCGTGCCTCCCGGTGTCGTTCACGGCTATAAAAACATGTCCAGGACTGTCAGAGGGATGGTTTTGAATTACCCTGACAGGCTGTACAGGGGTTTGGATAAAAAGGAAGAGGTCGACGAAATAAGACACGAAGATAA
>DRHN01000211.1 GCA_011049595.1 Spirochaetota bacterium
CTAGATGTTTAGTAATTACCAGAGCCTGCAGCCCTTACCCCAACAACTCTTTCTGCGCGCGTAAAGAGATTTTCTCAAGCTCTTTTCGCACTTCTTTTTCAGCCGTGTATGTGTGATCCTGTATTTTTTTCTTTGCGATCTCCCATGCGATCTGAGCAGTCCCCTTGGAACCACGCTCTTGCCACTGAATAAGCGTCGGGTGGATGAATATTTCAGGATCCCAAAGATCTCTTCGGAAGTTTTTCAGTGTTGACGTTTGATCTAGATGGGTCCCGGAATGTCCCAGCTCCTCGATCTCGCGAAGAGCGCTCAGTTTCTCGTCAACACAGAGCAGACCGGCGTTGCTGAACACGTATGCACCCGCCAAAACTGCGGCCATGGTATGAGCAGCCTTTTCGCCGGCAGCATGAGCATCCACACGTTTGCCTGTGGTCAAAAGCGACTTGGCAACCAGGGGTATTCCGAAATAACGGTTGAGTTGCGCCTGATAAATCGTGCCTATACAGTCCTCTGCCGATCCATAGACAAAAGCAGCATAACGCATATCGAAGGGATAGGCCCGAATGTTGTCCGCGACAACGCATCGGATCTTCCCCTTTTTCAGTTTTCGTTCGTTGATGAGATATACCAGTGTCATAGCGGAGAAGAGCTCTGCAATGCTCTGAACATAGGAGTCGATCATGTTGATTGGGCTGGTCGTTCCCGTCACCGGCATTGTGGATACATTCATGTCGACAGGTTCGTCTCTGAACTCATACAGGATGTCGAGTCCTTCTCTTGGCGCGACGAATGGGCTCACGAGCCAGAGGTCAAGCCTGAAATCCTTGCCAGCAGCGTCGCACATCTCCTTTCCGTATCGTGCATCCTTCGGATTAAGCCAGCCTGCCACATCGAGAATCCCATGGGCATGCACTCGACTGTATTCATAGGGAATTTTGTACATGAGTATTCGCTGCATCTCGATGGGGACGTCGTTTGGTTTTACGATGGGAGGTCCGTAGAATCCGCAGGCGTCGCAGAGCTTGGTGTAGTCAACCAGGTCCTTCATTAATGCAGGTCTGATTTTGTTAGTTTCAGGATCAAGCACGTTTTTGATATACGCTCCAGCGATGACGTTCGGATTCTCAGGTCCGAGGTCCGAAGGCCAGTCAGAGTAGTCCTGGGCTGCCCGGGCTTTTTCTACCAGCTCCGCATTGAAGGTAACAATATCGTCCTGTATCTCTACACCGTTGAATTCGGCTATTAGCCGCCTTATGCTCTCATGAGGCACCTTCAACCCGACCTTCCTGATGAGTCTGAGGGCCCCCTCCCACATTTTATCCATATCCTGTTTCGAGAAACCGCCCTCAAGCTTATATCGTATGGGTCGCATTGATTACCTTTTAACTAGATATTATAGAGATTGATATCTCTACTACAACATTTTGTCAAGAATAAAGAAAACGGATGATCCTGTATTTGCCATACTTTTCCTAATATTGGGTAGCATACATTCTTCAAAAGCACTGAAAGGATCCTGAAGTATTCCCTGAATGACAATTTTTTGCCCCTGGTTTATAAACAAGCAAAAGATTTTCCTGGAACCCGGAGTGTGATACCATTCCCTTAGCCGTATATAAACCAGAATAAAGAGGAAATTAGTTCCTAGGGGTAGTAAATGTGTGTAGAAGAAAAAAGATAACTACAAGTGGTTAATTCTATTACTAACTGCGTTAGAACAGCGGTGATACCAAACCAAATATCCTTAAGGGGCCCGACGTTGCGAAAATTATTATATTTTACCATAAAGATTAAAGCAGATCTTTGGGATAGATGTTACTTAAGTTGTGGAGGAATAAGTATTATTGCTTGTCCTTGTTTTTTAGAAGGTCATTTCTAACTTTAAAAGACAAAGTACGAAATCTATTCAGCAATGGGAGGAGTGCAGGACACGAACTAACCAGGCGGCAAGAAAATCCGGAATTTCTATCCTGTTTGTATAGCAGTACTTTCGGAGTTCGTCCAATAGGGGGAGGCTCCCGTTCTCAATCAAGTTCATTCATTAACCTTACTACTTGGCCTGACAGATAATGAGGAAGGGAGTATAAGTTGTATTCAGCATCTCCCAGTATTGTTCTTCTTTGCTCATAAAATATTGAAGGGGGTTCTGAATTGAACCTGATCGCATGATAAAGAGATTTTTCAACACCAGGATTTTCAGGAACCGGAACTTTACTATTGGGCCAGAGAAAAAAAAGCCGCTTCTGCAGAAGTTGACTTTGTTATAGCTGATAGCAAACGACGAATTATTCCGATAGAAGTCAAATCCGGCAGTACCGGCAGTATGAGATCATTGCAAATAATGGTAATTGAAAAATCTCTTTATCATGCGGTCAGGTTCAATTCAGAACCCCCTTCGATTTTTTATGAGCAAAGAAAAACAATACTGGGAGATGCTGAATACAACTTATACTCCCTTCCTCATTATCTGTCAGGCCAGGTAGTAAGGTTAATGAATGAACTTGATTGAGAATGGGAGCGAGGATCCTCATCGAATCTCCTGTTTTCAAAATCAGCCAGAAATTGGAAAAGAAGATGTCGAATTTAGCAGCTTCTCATCGACTGGGAGATTGTCCAGTTCTGTTCGAGGGTCATGCGCGGCTACAATTTTGACGAGAAACTGAGCGCTCTTCGCGAGATCGAGGAGCTGGGACATTCCGGGACCCATCTAGATCAAACGTCAACACTGAAAAACTTCCGAAATGATCTTTGGGATCCTGAAATATTCATCCACCCGACGCTTATTCAGTGGCGAGAGCGTGGTTCCAGGGGGACTGCTCAGATCGCATGGGAGATCGCAAAGAAAAAAATACAGGATCACACATACAAGGCTGAAAAAGAAGTGCGAAAAGAGCTTGAGAAAATCTCTTTACGCGCGCAGAAAGAGTTGTTGGGGTAAGGGCTGCAGGCTCTGGTAATTACTAAACATCTAGTTTCTTGACAGCACGTGCAATTCCGGGTAGGATATTTACAAAAAGGTGAATGTTTTCGTCGGTAGAAGCTTTCGACAGTATTTTGTTGGGATATAGCAAGTTTTTCACGGGTAATTAATAA
>DRHN01000212.1 GCA_011049595.1 Spirochaetota bacterium
AAAAGGAGGAAAAGATACATCGGGCCGAAGCCTATTACAACACCGTTGTTCCCGATGCACAAGGACAGGCCTCAAGATTGATGGCCAGTGCGAAAGGCTACAGGGCGCGGGTAACGAACGAGGCAAGAGGAGATGTTGCAAAATTTGAAGCAATGCTTCGAGAATATGAAAAAGATATCGGTGTCTATTCCAAAGCTGTAACAGACTTCAGATTGCACACTGAAACAATGGAAAAAGTTCTTGCCAGGGTTAAGAAATATATCGTTGACACTGATAGTGAGAACGGTGAGCTGGTGAACCTGCGGTTTTTTAGTAATTATTAGATATAAAATCAACCTGTACATAAAACCGGATATATACAAGGCGGTCCGATAATCGATAAGGGATATAAAGAATGCAGAGTCAAAATATGATACCTTACCCTTTAGCTAAGCTCTGTATCCCACAGAAATTCTCTAATTTCAATTTGCGGTACTCCTTTAATAGTTAATTTTATCCACTCAACAGTATCGGATGTTGAAGAAAACTCATTTTTTTCCCCTTTTGCCTTGATTGGAACTATCAGGATTCCAATTAAATGAAGATCTTTATCATTATGGACTGGTTTCCAATAAAATCCATCTGTAACCGTCCTGCCGCTGCTGTCCTCGAACACAACCTTTTTAGTGATATCATAGCCCGCCAGGTTTATGCTGAGCGTATTGAGAGTGATCTGGAATATTAATTTTTCATCATCACTTTTTTGGATAGGGTTTAAAAATATAATCTGGATTTCCACATTCCCCGGATCCAAATTACCGGACGTCCGCCATAATTTACCTATCATTTCTTTGGATAATTCTATTTGTCCGGTTTGGCTGCTGCTCTCAGATATTTGACGTTCAGGCACGAACTCATAATCACGGGAAAGCATGCCCAGAACTATTGCGATACTAATAGAAAACCCGAAAAATATTATTGCAACCCAGTTAAAGATTCTCATATAACCACCCCCCGGTCTTTTTCATAAATCGGCATTTTTAAAAATAGCAATAAGTATATCAAACCACCGGCAGCCAGGGAATATGACAGACCAAACTTCATCGATATGATAACGGCCAGAACCGAACCCCCGATTGACATGGTGCCGTTTAACCCCAACACCAGCGGAACCGCGTTTTCATAATTCTTTTGCTTTAATATTTTAATTCCCCGAGGAAATGGCATCCCCATAAAAAATCCCAGCGGAAATATCATTATAAAGGCGACAACAACCCTGATCAGAATATCCGAAACAAGCAGCCTGTCTATCATCACATTATACAGGCCGAAAATCAAAGCAGTTATAAACGGTACAAAAATCAACGGCAGATACCTGTCCTTCCATAAAAACCTTTTCCATCCTCCAAGCAGACTGCCTATACCCCCGCCTGTCAACAGCGCAACCAGTATTACCGCAAATGCCCTGGTAGGATGTCCCAGAATGAGCGAAAACTTCTGTATCATCGGGATCTCTATCAGCATGAACCCAAATCCCAATCCTGCAAAATAATAGGGCGTGCGCTTCAGGTTATTCCGGGTAAAAACAGGTTTGAAAAGAACCAACCCAATCAATAAACTCCCTCCCAGCAATGCCAATAGAGTTTTATTCACTCCTCGATCAAAATCGAAAAAGTAGGGCCTGTTATCGGTTGTCGGATTAATATTAAAAGCTACGTTTTTCCCAAATTGTCTGCCTTTATTCGACATTTGTAATAACTGTTCAAAAAAATTACTTTCCGCTACATAGGGCAGGTGTATGGGTTGGTGCTTACTGGTTTCAATCAAAGCAAACAGACCTTCCATCTCAGATTGTGTAAAAGGTGATTTCTTTGTTACTATCACCGGCATGTTTATGACGTTTGGTTTTGCTGAACGATCTCCGTTATTTATTATTACAAGATGATCACTTATTTGAGATTTTTTAACCCCAATTTCTTCCAGAGTTTCCATAACCGTTAATACGAGCCGGGTCGTATCCTTTGGGCCATGCAGAACAAAAGTAAGCCTGCCGTCATCCCCGAGGGCTTCCCAGTAATCTCTGATAGCTTCTTTTGTATAAATATAATTCTCCCCCAAAGAGTAGCCGACTGCCTCCGCCGCATGACTCATGACCCTGGCAAGATAAATGTGGTCATACTGTTTCTTTGTCTGTTTAACAAAATTTCGACCATCCTGTATGAATACACTGACCTCTTCCCGGCCGTATATACTCCCGTTGTAATCCGCGTATTTATCTGCAATCTTTATCGTGCCCCTGTTGATCTCAACCACATCTATATCCTTGCTCCCTCCCAGTAACGCGAGTAAGACATCTTTTCCACCCCCTGAACCGATCAGAAGGGTTTTATTGTTCTTTCCCATTGTAAAAGGAAAATAATCCAGGTCCGACCTCAGATACTGCAATTCATCCAAATCCCCGTCATATTGATACATCATGGACTCGGAGCCGCCGTCAATTGTGATAATTTTACTTCCAGGGTCATCAGGATTTTCAATGACATCAGTCCTTGAATATGAGTCCCATGTCCAGTTCTCAAGCCTGTGATTGGTGTTGGATGTGCGCAGACGATGTAATAAAGTAAGCGGGCTTGTAAAATACCCCGTAAAACGCCTTTCAAACTGTTTGATCCCCTGCTGATAAGCCCCGCTAATCCCCAGAATGACCACGGCGCAAACAGCTATAACCATCTGTTTTTTCTTTGATAAATAAAACGATATTATCAGCGAGGACAGGGCGGAAAATCCTGCAACAATCAATACGGTATTAACTATCCCCAGGTTGTTGATAAATTGTATTACCGCAATACTCCCGACCCCGGCTCCAGCGAGGTCCGCGAAATACAACTTGTAGCTGTTTTCAGACATCCTCATAAAAACAAGGGATATAAATATTCCGCCCGCAATAAACGGCAAAGCGGCAATTGCCGAATAAACCACAAACTGATTAATAAAAGGCAGCTTGTAAATCATGGAGAAAGAAAGAATGAATGAAGATGAAAGGATAATCAGCCATCCTGTCATCTGGGAACCCAGCTCTGTCCTTGTAAATCTTTTACCCAGGCGATAGGCGATCAGCCCTCCGAGCCCAAGGCCGAATACTGCCGTGGATGTCAGCATAAACACGAAATGATAACGCAACATCGGCGAAAATACTCTTGTGAGTGTAAACTGGAACACAAACAGCGATGTGGATACCAGAAAAAGGCTGACAATCAGCGCTATGTTCGGGATATTTTCAGCAGTATTTTCCCGACTACCCTGTCTTTTAATGTGAGCCAGGCCGGCATTTGTGTGCAAAGTTTCCAAATCTTTTCTCCTCATTCATTTTGTTTGTCTATCGGCACATTTTTCATTTATCATACCCACTCTATATCGTGAGCTTTATATATGTTCGCAATGAAAACGGACATATACAATAAGCTGCTTTGATATTTTATCAGGTTTTTCAACCCGGCAGCTCCCATTTGAATGATCTTGTATCTACACCATAGATACCTTCCATTACCAGCTTTATATATGAAACAGACATGTTCAGCGCCGGAAACAGCAGTTTCCCTGACCTGTGATGACCCCCGGGCGGGTCTCCCTCCCAGCCCAGCGGACGATACACGTTGCCCTCACTGTCCTCCAAAAACGATATCTTTTCCACTACAAAGTCAAGGTTGCCCGAATGCGTATTGAACATTATCGAGATTTTAAAAGGTTTATTAAAACCGAAATCCTCTACCACCGCTTCTATGTTTACTCCATTTTGTGAGTCTAACCGGCTTTCGAATTTAAACTCTTCTACCTGACCTGTCGAATGTGAATCTATGTTTTCAGCCGAAATCCCGTTCTTTTCATCCACAACCATTACTGCTTCATTAAACACTTGCGGATGTTCGGCTGAAGTCGAATTATTTTTCATGCCGGTTATTGTAAACGATGTGGTCAAACCAAATACCGAAATTATAAGTACCGAATAAAAAACCGTCTTTAGATTGATATTTGCAACCCTCCTTAAAAAGGCCCTCTCTATGTACATTTTTTGCTTTTTAATTTTCATGAGCATTACTATTATCCCAAGAAGGTTCGAGAAAATACCAACCAGAAGAAATGAGATCTGGTACTCAACTAAAAACATTGCGGCAGCCGATAAGCCTAAAAGAGGCAGCACTCCTACCAGATAGTGCGCGCAGCACGCTATCATCGAAACAGTGGACATTCCGCCTGTGGCTGCAACTTCGGCGGTCAACCCTTTTGTTTTTATCCGGCTGAAAAACTTTATGTGCAAAAACAACCCTACCTGGGTCCCAAACCCCGCCGAAAGCAGGATGATCCAGTACCAGATATCTGAAAACTGAATTAGGGCTTCTTCAAATGAGTTTAAAATTGAGATGACTGTAAAATAAATTGCCAGGAGTACCAATGCTGCGATAACCCCAAAAATGATGCTTTTCTTCCTGCGCATAATAACTCCTCGTTAAAAAGTATTGAAATTTTAAAAGCCTATCAGATTGCTTGCTTAACTTCCAGACGGTCCCTGTCATATCCATGCTGTTGTTTATGGTATAATTTAGCTTTTGATTGGTATCTGTTATTTCCTTTCAATGAGCGATAGAGATCGGTTATGAAATTCATATTTTGTATGAATTTATCATCTGATATTATCTCCAGGGGGTTAAATCCCGCTTTTTTATCTTTTTTAAATTTTATCTCAACAGGCTCTTTCTGTTTAACCATTGTAATAATCCTCCTCAAATTTTTCTCTGACGCCGGAATTTTCTTTCAGGTTCTACCAGCCTTCTTTATATAATCAGGTTTGATGTTTTTTAAACCGTAACAGATTAGCGTTTGTTACTACGTTTATTGAACTCGTCGCCATAGCCAGTGTAACTTTCCCGGCAGGTATTTTCACGGTTTCATCTTATTCCAAATATTCATGAGCTCTACCGATTTGCTGAGCAGAGCCCTTATTTTTTTATTTCTTTAGTTGAAAGAATTGTATTTTTCATTTCACCCTCATAAATGATTAATAATACATTACCCTAGTAGGGTATTTTATAAAATAACCTTGTTTATTTATTCAGTCAAGCAGATTTTGAAAAATTATACAATATTTATAGAAAAAGTTTATTTTATGGTTAACAATAGCCCTACGGAGAACGAGACTGTATGAAAATCTTTGCAACTATGCGATGATTTTGCCTATTCTGACTCTCTTCATACATGGCCTTGAACAAGCCGCACGGGCTCCACGCTATCACCAATTGCGTATGAAATATTACATACAGGTTCTTGGAAAATCCGAATTTTATTATGTGTAATAAATGGGGCTCAATCATAATCTACACCATTTTGCAATATTTCCTCGAATAAATCCTTGAATTCCAGTGTGTCCCACTCCCGTGCACCGATTTGGCGTCCGATTATGTATCCGTTTCTGTCAATAAGGTAGGTCATCGGAATACTGCGCGCTCCATATAATCTTCCTACTTTACCAGTCTTGTCGAGTAGAACAGTAAAGGTAAGGTTATACTCTTTGATAAACTTCTTCACAACCTTTTTATTTTCTTGAAGATCCACGGCAACAATTTCGAAGCCTTTATCCTTGAGGTCTTCATAAACTCTCTGCATGGATGGCATTTCAATACGGCAGGGCCCGCACCATGTTGCCCAGAAGTTGAGAAATACTACTTTCCCACGGTAAGAACTGAGCGTTTTGATGTCACCGTTCATATCTTCGAGCTCAAAATCAATGGCTTCAGTTTTCTTTTTCGGTATTGCAATGCCGAGACTTACAAGCTTATCCTGGATGTTTTCAGCGTACCCGGTGGCGCTGAGTAAAACAATAAAAAATATGTATATGAGTTTTTTCATTTTATCGGCTCCCGCAAAGTTTTTTAATTGCAACAAAAGTATGTCGTTAAAAGCCTTTAAGTAAAAGTGAATAAAAAAAGAGACGTACGGAGTGACAATCAAATTTGAAAGGATTCTTTTTGAAAAAGAATTGGAATAGGCGAATAGCCGGCTTTTTTTGATCCAAACGAAGAAAAAATACGTCCGGATAAATATTCTGCCTTTCCTGAGTTGTTAGTAACTCTGGCAAAAGATAATTCAGTACTTTTTTGCAGGTGATAAAAATTATCTTGATTTTTTGCATTTGATATTTTGCAGTACGATTGATCATTGGTATTTTTTATATGGTGATCATCAATGTCAGATTGGTTAATTGAGGAGGATTCCTGCTTCGTATCGAAACCATTGCACTGGTGGGCGAAAACGTTGCTTTTTAGTCCAACAACGGTGAAGGGTATAAAAAAGAGGAGAAGAACAATAGAATATTTCTTGAGGTTGAATTCGCCCATTTAGTTTAAGCAATCCTATATTGATTTGAAGGTTTATATACTCCTCAGTTGATGGAGAACGATAAACTCCGTGAGATTGCACCTGATATAGAACAAAATTAAAAAATGTATTTGAAACACCTTTATGAGTTATACTTTTTAAATTCCTTCTTTAGCGAATATTTCCATCAGTTCATCCAATATCTTTTTGACCTTTACATCATCTTTCCCAATCGCATTTGAAACACATTGGTCTAAGTGCCTTCTTAAAATCACTCATAAAGCATGGTAAAGTTGTGAGGGGTTATTTAGGTGTAAATATGCAGAGTATTACTCCGGAGTTGATCCAGGGACTTAAGCTTGAAAGGAATTTTAAAGCTTTTGCAGACTATGGTGTATATGTCAACTAACGGATTGTCAACTCGTCCTGTACAGCATCTTATCAGAAGCAATGTTGAGGAGAGAAAAATTATTT
>DRHN01000213.1 GCA_011049595.1 Spirochaetota bacterium
TAACTTCCTCTTGTCATCAGGATGAATAAAATCTAAACTTGATTTACCAATTAATTCCTCGGGCTCATAGCCAAGAATCTTCTTGTACGAATGATTTACATAAATATACGTTGCCTTCAAGTTAAAGCTAGTCACGCAGATTAAATCACTGGTATTTTCAGCTATTAATCTATACTTTACCTCGCGCTCTCGCAGTGCCTTGTCAGCTTGCCTGTAGTCGGCTTTTGATTTTTCCAACTCACTATTCTTTAGACGTAATTCTTTCAATTCCTTTATTAATTCCTCTTTTGTTTTATTTTCATCTTTCATCTTTATTAACACTCACAAATGAAAAAATTCCAACTGTCTTTAAAAAGCATTCTCTTCACAGAATAAAAAATCATCCACTTATAAAAAAGATATCAATATCATTTTTAAATATTTATTAAAAGAATTATTTAAAATCGAGCTATTTTCAACGTTATTTTGTTATGAAAAAATTGTCTTACTTTATTTTTAAATGGCAGCTCTTTCTTAAAAATAATGAGGGCTAAATCTGAGATAGGCTTACTATAAAAATTGATCCGCGCAATATGATGGACTCGATAACACAGTACACACCATATCACATAACTGTTCATGTAGTGAATGAGTGTTTTAACTGGGAATATTTTCCCGGAAGGGAGCTACCCTGCCTGAAGTCGGTGAGATGTCTGCGTATCAGGCGGGAATCTGTTTTTCAGTTTATTTCAAACATCACCTTGTTATAAACATATCTTCTTTCGGCAAGGTCCCTGAAAACTTTGGAGGCATCTTCAAGCACAAATGTGTGCGTGATCAACGGCTCAATTTTTATAACCTTCTTTTTTACGTAATCAACAGACGCGTGCCACTCCCGGCCCGGAAACGGGGCAGAGTACGAGTTCCAGGAGCCCGTAATCAGCAGCTCATTTCGCACGATATGTTCGAACGACCCTGCCGGTATAACGACATCTTTGTGAGCGGTGCCGAGATACAAAATCCGGCCATGTTTTGCTGCGATTCTTAAACATTGTTCCTGTGTGATGCTTACACCCGCGGTTTCGATAGCTGCATGCGGGCCTCGACCTTCGGTCATCTTTTTTATTTCGGTCACAGGGTCCTTTTCCTGAGCACAAACAAGCTCATCCGCGCCGAGTTTTTGTGCCAGTTCCAGTTTTTCCTCGGCGATGTCAACAGCGATCGTTCGGGTTGCGCCCATGATTTTAGCAAACTGTAAAGCAAAGAGCCCGAGAGTCCCGCATCCAAGGACAGCTACCGTATCCCCGGTTTCCACTCCGACTCTTCTCATACCGTGCAGGGTCACTGCTGCCGGTTCGATGGCAGCCCCCTCTTTATAACTGACTTCCGCGGGCATTCTGATCAAGTTCATCACGGGGGCTTTTACATACTGGGCAAAACCGCCGTCCGTCCTGGACCCGAGATAGTTGTAGCTGGCGCACTGTCCATAATGCCCCTGCTGACATGATTCGCAGCTAAAACACGGTATGATCGGAGCCACTACGACCCTGTCGCCCTTTTTAAACCCTTTTTCTTCATCCCCTGTTTTTTCGACTATGCCGCAAAATTCATGCCCCGGTATTGTGGGAAAACTGTATGTCCCTGTCTTCATAATTCTGTCAAGATCCGAACCGCATATGCCGGCAGCTCTTACTTTTACCAGCACTTCTTTTTTGTGCAGATCTGACGGGACCGGGACATTTTCAAACCGGATGTCCCCCGGGGCGTGAAGCACCGCGGCTTTCATGGTTTTAGTCATGGAATGTTTTTCCTGTTTTAGATAGTCCCGGCAGTCCGGCAGCTCAGACGGACACTTTGCGGCCCAGCGCTTCGAACATTGCCAGCAGGTTCTCGATAGGTGTGTTGCCCTGGATATTGTGGATCGTGTTGAAAACGAACCCTCCCTTGCTGTTGAATACGCGGATCCTTTCGGAGACCTCGCGCCGCACTTCTTCGGGTGTTCCGAAGGGTAATGTTTTCTGCGTGTCGACGCCGCCGCCCCAGAACGCTATTCTTCCGCCGTATTTGTCAACAAGGAGCTGCGGGTCCATGCCCCTTGCCGATGTCTGGACAGGGTTCAGGATGTCGAAACCGGCTTCTATAAACCCTTCTATCAAGGGCTCGCATCCCCCGCAGGAGTGTTTCATCGTCTTCCATTCGGTATTAGCGTGTATCCAGTCGTTCAACTTTCTGCTGAACGGCATGTAGAGCTCCCTGTATCCATCAGGGCCGCAGAAAAGCGTGTTCTGTGTGGCAAGGTCAGCTCCATCCATAAATATTAAATGCACTTTATTGCCCACGGCCTGGTATATCTTCTCGAGGTTTTTTATGACGCGTTCTGTCTGGCCGGCAAAGACATCCTTGATATACTCTTTGCGGGTCACAAGACTTACGTACCACTCCTCAACATCACGAATGCCTTTTGGATGTTTCATAAACGGCCCAGGCACAAGGGCAATATCTCCAAAGCCGGTACCAGGAAACCCTGCCGCCACCGCGAGGTCCGTATTGTTATAAAGCTCTTCGGCCTGTTTTTCATAAAATCTCAAATCTTCATCGCTGATCGGAGAAAACTCCTCGAGATTGTCAGCCGGGTCCAGTCTGGATTCATCGATCGGCTCCTGGCGGATAATGGAATTGAAATAAAAGCAATTCTCCGGCATTCTTACTGACGCGGGGACCGACCTGTCTCCTTCGGGGTACTGTAAGATCGAGCCGTCAGTTTCCTGTTCAGTGTTGAACATACCCGGTACGAGGACATCTGTACCGTCGAAGGTTTTCCAGGGTTTCCAATCCGTATTAGCAAAACCAAAAAAGTTCTTCAGTCCCGGTAAATATACCACATCAAGCCCCAGCGCATCCCGCAGATCAACGGCGACTTCCCCAAGCATCTGGTAGGGTTCTATGACCTTTACCGGATCGCCTGGTCGATCAAGACCGACTGCCTGCCTGAGTTTAGCAATAATGCTCACATGCGCGCCGCTGCACAAAGTCCCACCCATATCAACAGGGACCCGGTCTGTTTTTACAAAATTGAGCGTTTTGATCAAACGTTCCCTGCCGGTCATGGTACCTGCTAAATCGAACTTACTGTTTTTGGCTGTATTCACTGAAGTATCTCCTTTCAAACAAATTACATAATCAGGAGGAAATGGTCAACGATTTAAGGCATTTGAAATTAAATGTGTACATGGCAAAAACAGTATAAATGCCCTGCCCTTTTATTGACTTTTATTGAGTATTTTTATGACTTTGATTATATTTCAATGGCATGTATATAAGCCTGCGTGTATCTTTTATTATTGGTAAAAAGGACGAAAGGATTTGGATAAGGATATTTATATTAAAACAATTGCGGCCGAGATCAGTGTTTCATTTAAACAAGTAAGGGGCACTGTAGCGCTTTTGGCCGAAGATGCAACTGTCCCGTTTATTGCCAGATATCGTAAAGAGTCTACCGGCGGTCTTGATGAAACTGAAATAATCAATATAAGGGACAGGCTGAAAGCCCTGGTCGAAGTCGATAAACGAAGAGCCGCAATATTAAGATCAATTGAGGAGCAAGGAAAACTTACGCAGGAGCTGAGTAAAGCGATCCAGGAAGCAGACTCACTTTCTGTTTTGGAGGATATTTATCTCCCGTATAAACCAAAAAGAAAAACAAGGGCAATAATCGCAAAAGAAAAGGGACTGGAACCTCTGGCCCTGATTCTCCTGAGGCAGGAAGATATTGATGTAAAAAAAGAGGCGAAAAAGTATTTAAACACTGAAAAACAGGTAAATACGATTGAGGATGCCTTAAAAGGGGCTCAGGATATCATTGCAGAAATAATAA
>DRHN01000214.1 GCA_011049595.1 Spirochaetota bacterium
AACGCTATAGTTGAAATTATTGTCATAAATTCTTATCTCCCAATTTTTGAATAAATGTTAAAGATATACCTAAACCTATCAGTATCATAGCAATCATTACAAGTGTGGTTGTGGGGTCTTTCACGATCTGAAGCCCTGTCTCACTTATGATGCAGACCTTTTCGATCTTGAACCCATCGAGTACGTCATAAACCGCAACCCTGTGCACCGCAGCCACACTGTAATGATTGCTATGATACTGATAGGTTTAGGTATATCTTTAACATTTATTCAAAAATTGGGGGATAAGAATTTATGACAATAATTTCAACTATCGCGTTTTTACTTCTGATAATTTCATGGATAATCCAGGTGGTCTTCCTTTTAAGGAAAGAAAATCAGATCGATCCTGTATCGCATTTTATACTTATTGTTTCAGCTCTGCTTTTGTTAGCGGTCACGGTAGTAAGAAGCATACAGATCAATTTTGTAGCGCTTACAAACACTTATGAGTCGCTTGTGTTCTTTTCCGGCGGAATTGCCCTCGTGCTTGCAATTTACAGGATAAGGAACAAAGAACGGACGCTTCCTTTTATAATGGTCGGCGGTACCATTGTTGCCGTTATTTTACTTGCAGTAGCTTCCTCTCCTATATCCCCAAAGGAGGTAAAGCCGCCTATTCCAGCCCTTCAATCCTACTGGCTTGTCCTGCATGTGTCGTTCTCTTTTATCGGGGAGGCATTTTTTACGGTTGCCTTTGTCGCAGCCGTCTATTTTCTTTTCGTAAATGATGAGGATAAAAAGAAAAGGGCCGACAAGATCATTTATAGAACTATAGCCATCGGATATCCGATATTCACAGCCGGGGCACTGATTTTCGGAGCGATCTGGGCCCAATATGCCTGGGGAACATACTGGGGATGGGACCCGAAAGAAACATGGGCGCTCATCACCTGGTTTATATACACCGGGTATCTTCATACACGCCTGGTAAAAAAATGGCGCGGAAAATTAACCGCTATCCTGGCTATCGCAGGATATGCTTTCACGATATTTACATTTTTCGGCGTAAATTATGTCCTTTCAGGGCTGCACAGTTACGGTTGACATCGATCTGTCGAACGTATTATCACACACAGTTAATCATCTGAGAATGATAAAAATGTAATAATTTTCCTTGACATATTTTTATCACAGGCGATATAGTTATATGAGTCCAATATGTTAAAAATAATATTACTATTTTTATTATTGTTATAAAATTAACAATATTTGTACGGTGCTTTGAATAAAAATATTGTAAAACCCTGCATGCTTAATTTAGATTTTCGTTAAAATAAAAAGTATCATAAACAAATTTTAAGAAAGGTGGTCATATGAGCGGAAAATGGTTTAAGATGTATTTTGCAGCTGTATGCTTTCTTTTGCTGTTTTCGATCACAACGTTTGCGATCGCGGCCGAAGAGGGAGACAGCGGGGCTCCGGAAATGTTCGGGGCGAATTACGCGGGTACTGATTCATGTAAAACATGCCATGAAGGGATCTATGATGTTTTCATAAAATCCGGCCACGCGTACAAGCTCAATAAAGTTGTTAACGGGAAGCCCCCGAAGTACCCGTTTACAGAGGTGCCTTCCCCGCCTAAAGGCTACACGTGGGACGATATTACCTATGTGATCGGCGGCTACAACTGGAAAGCCCGTTTTATCGGAAAAGACGGGTTCATTATTACCGGCGAGGAAGGGGACAAAGATTTTCTGGGCCAGTACAACTTCGCTAACCCGGTTGTCGGAACAGGCGTTGGGTGGGCTAAATATCACCCCGGTGAAAAAAGGCCGTATAATTGCGGGACCTGTCACACTACAGGGTATTCAAACGAGCCTGAGGGTACACATCAGGATGGTCTTCCGGGGCTTATCGGTACGTGGTCTGAGCCCGGTATAAGGTGCGAAGCATGTCACGGTCCGGGCAGCCTCCACGTGGAGAACCCAAGGGGTGTCAGCATGAATGTTGACAGGGACCCTGAGCTTTGCGGTCAGTGTCACAGACGCGACAGTGTTGAAGCTGTTAACGCGAAAGGCGGTTTTGTAAGGCACCATGAGCAGTATGAAGAGCTTTTCCAGGGCAAACACGTCGTTCTCGACTGTGTGCTGTGTCATGATCCTCACAAGGGTGTGATCCAGCTTCGAAAGACAGGACAGCAGACCACACGCACTTCGTGTGAAAATTGTCACTGGGAGGAGGAAAAGTATCAAGCTTCCGTTGCGATGACCGCAATGGGTGTGGAATGTATCGACTGCCACATGCCGCGGGTCACAAAAAGCGCGGTGGGTAATAAAGCCATGTTCACCGGCGACATACGTACTCATCTTATGGCAATCGACCCGGACCAGATAGGACAGTTCACTGAAGACGGCAAAAACGCGCTGTCTCAGCTGGGCCTTAACTTTTCCTGCAGAAGCTGTCACGTAAAGGGCGGTGATGCATCGATACTCACTGATGCTGAATTGATCAGGGAAGCTACCGATTATCACGCGAAAAAGTAGTATTGTTTTTAAACAAAAATAACCAGGTGTGCCCGGGATTATCCCGGACACACCTGGTTATATATGAAGATTTTACTTTCCCGGCAAATAATATCAAAAACCTGCTTTAGCGTATCGAAATAGGGCAGTAAAAAGCGAGGGTTCATCCTGATATGTGTTAGTCTTAATTAGACCAGTTCGTAATCCTTTAATTTCCTGTAAAGATTTCTCAGGCTGATATCTAATATTTCAGCAGTTTTGGTTTTGTTTTTTCCCGTATGAATATATACTTTTTGAATATGTTCCCTTTCAAGTTCTTTCAGAGAGTCCGGTCTCTCGTTTTGTTCTTGAAATGATTGCCAGGGTAGATTTTCGTTTTTAATTTTTCCATTCGAAGAAAGAATAAGGGCCCTCTCGATAACATTTCCAAGTTCCCGCACGTTCCCGGGCCAATCGTAATCCATGAGCTTATCTATAACTCCATTCTCAATTTCTATCTTAGAAAATTCCTGATTTCCAAGTGCGGACAATCGTTTCTGAACGAGGCTCTCAACCAGCAGCGGGATATCCTCTTTTCTCTGCCTCAAAGGGGGCAAAGAAATACCGGCCACGTTGAGCCTATAAAAAAGATCTTCTCTAAACCTTCCCTTTTTCACCTCTTCGGCATGATCGCGGTTGGTTGCCGCTATTATCCGTGTATCTACCCGTAAAAGCTCCGTTTCGCCCAATCGTCTATATTCTCCGGTTTCCAGAACCCTTAACAGTTTGCTTTGAAGAGAAGTTGACATATTTGCAACCTCATCTATAAAGAGAGTGCCTCCATCAGCGATCTCCACCAATCCACGTTTTCTCTGATCCGCTCCCGTAAAAGCGCCTTTCTCATGGCCGAACAGCTCGCTGTTAAACAGGTTCTCTTCCAGGGCCCCGCAATCAATAACTATGAAGGGGTTGTTGGCCCTTGGGCTTTTTCGCTGAATGATCCTTGCTACAAGTTCTTTACCGGTTCCGCTTTCTCCTTGAATCAGCACAGATGAGTCGGTGGGAGCCACTTTCTCGATAAACTCTTTTATCTTTTTAATTGCGGGACTTTTTCCGATT